>JAYTNW010000120.1:0-6069 GCA_043748115.1 Bacteroidota bacterium
ACTCCGGTAGTAGCTGCTTTGGCCATGTTAAGTAAAATTCAATCGGATATAAAAACTGCTGAATCACAGGTAAACAATTATTTACTTGCCGGTATCAACAAAACCGATATGAAATTTACCGATGTGGAACCAAAAGTTGTGGCTCCAACAAGTTACGTGCTTACTGGACAAGAATATAAGGCTGATGTATTTTTAGCTGCATTTAACAAAAGTTCTAACCCCGAGATCGTTATTGGTGGCAGAGCAATTCCTGTTGAAGGCGGTATGGGTAAATACGTTGACAGACCAGGTTCAGAAGGTATAAAAAAATGGGGTGGAATTATTCGCGTGAAAGATCCTGTTGATCCAACCAAGAGTAAGGAATATCCTTTTGAGGCTGAATACATTGCTGCAAAACCTGCTGCTGTTGTATCACCAACAAAAATGAACGTGTTTTACATCGGACCTGAAAACCCGGTATCTATTTCTGTACCTGGTGTGCCAAACAATAAAGTTATTGCAAGCATTTCTGGTGGCGGAGGATCACTGTCAAAAAATCCAAAAGGAACCGGTGCTGATTACATTGTTAAAGTAACAACACAAGGCGAAGCCACCATTACCATTACGGCTGATTTTGACGGTAAAAAAGTAAACATGGGAGCTATGAAATTTCGTGTAAAACGAGTTCCTGATCCAATTGCTAAAATTGCCGGTAAAAAAGAAGGTTCCATGAACAAGAATGCTTTGATAGCGCAAAGTGCTGTTATTGCTGAGTTAGAGAACTTCGATTTTGAAATTTATTATAAAGTAACCAAATTCAAAATGTCGTTGTACCGTAAAGGAAAAGATCCTATTGATATTGAAAGTGCCAGTAACCTTATTTCACCAGCTATGAAAGCGGCATTGGCTGGTGCAAGAGCAGGTGACAAGGTTTACTTCGAGTATATCAAAGCAGTAGGTCCTGACGGTGGAACCCGTAGCGTACCTAGTGTAAACTTTACACTTCAATAGTTAAAAATAAAAGGAGGGAAATATGAAAAGGATAGTATTGCTGTTTGTCTTCTTGCTTAGCATTACCACATTCAAGGTTAATGCTCAAAACGTACTTGATGGAGTTTATGTTAGAGAGCATAACCCCACCCGTCAAGTGATCCCTTATGCATTCTTGCGTGAAGCTGATGTGCTTTGGGCAAAACGTGTGTGGGAAGTAATTGACTTGAAGCAAAAAATAAATTTGCCTTTAAAGTTTCCTCGCGAAGACGATACCAAGGATCGTAAAAGCATGATTGAGGTGTTGATGGATGCAATTGAAGAAGGTTCTTTAACTGCTTACACAACCATTGATGATGAGTTTACAACACCAATGACATTGGAAGAATTTAAAAAAATTGGCGGTGCCGGATTTGATACAATTCAAATTACGGAGCCAGATCCTCCCTACATTACTCGTGACTCTGCGGTTACACGTACATTTTCACGTGATAAAATTGTGGCTTATCGTTTAAAGGAAGACTGGTTTTTTGACAAACAACGTTCAGTGATGGAATGCCGTATTATCGGTATTGCTCCGCTGATGTTGGATGAGGATGATCAAGGGAATATTCGTGAAGGAGCTATATTGCGACCAATCTTCTGGGTGTACTACCCTGAAGCAAGAAAGCAATTGGTGAACACAGAAGCATTTAACCGTGAGAACGACACCGAGCGCAGAACATTTGATGACCTTTTTCAAAAAAGAATGTTCAACAGTTACATCATAAAAGAATCCAATGTGTTTAATCGTAAAATTGATGAATACAAAACTGGCATGGATGCCTTAATTGAATCTGAGAAGATTAAAGAACAGATTGTCAATTTAGAACACGATATGTGGGAGTATTAATAATTGAAATTTGAAATTTTAAAAAGAGCCGTCATTGATGATGGCTCTTTTTTTTTGAATCAATCATTGTCATTAACCTGAGGTTTGATCCAACCTTCCCAAACAATCTACAAAACCTAAAACGCTAATTTAGCAGCCGCGCTTCACACTATGAAAAAATTCTTTAAATTGCTTTCCGATGCCATCAAGGGCAAAGAAATTGATATTACCACAGGCAATCTTGATAAAGCCATTTTTATGCTTGCCGTTCCCATGGTTTTTGAAATGTTGATGGAGAGCCTGTTTGCAATTGTGGACGCTTTTTTTGTTGCCAGAATAAGTGTAGATGCAATAGCCGCTGTAGGGATGACGGAAAGCTGCCTCACCATTGTATATTCACTTGCCTGGGGCATGAGCATGGGTGTTACCGCTTTGGTGGCAAGACGCATAGGTGAAGAGGATAAAAAAGGAGCATCAGAAGCAGGTATGCAGGCCATATTGGTGGGCATTTTTATTTCAATAATCATTTCTTTTATAGGGCTTTTTTATGCAGAAGAATTGTTGCTGGCTTTGGGTGCATCAACAAATGTGGTTGAGACAGGGCTAGGCTACACCAAATGGATGTTGGGCGGCAACATTGTGATTATGCTTTTGTTTCTGATCAATGGAATTTTTCGCGGAGCTGGTGATGCAGCTATTGCCATGCGAGCACTTTGGATTAGCAACGGGATTAATATTGTGTTGGATCCGATCTTGATTTTTGGATATTTAGGTTTCCCGCAATTGGGGGTGGAAGGAGCAGCCATTGCAACCTGTATTGGCAGGGGGGTGGGGGTTTGTTATCAGCTCTATCATTTACTAAAAGGTTCGGGAAAGATAAAGTTGTATTTAAATGCGGTGAAGGTGAAATGGGACATCATCCGTAAGATTATTGATTTGAGTGCCGGTGGTACAGGGCAGTTTATCATTGCCAGCGCCAGTTGGATATTTCTTATGAAGATCATGAGTTCATTTGGGAGTGAGGCCGTTGCCGGTTACACATTAGCCATCCGTATTATCGTTTTTACAATTCTTCCTTCTTGGGGCATGGCTAATGCAGCGGCCACCATGGTTGGTCAAAATTTGGGGGCACTGCAGCCGGAGCGTGCAGAAAAAGCCGTGTACCGAACCGGATTTTTTAATGTTATTTTTATGATAACTGTGATGATCCTTTTCCTCGTTTTCTCCTCTTCGCTAATGCAACTATTCACATCAGACCCACGCGTAATTGCTTACGGTAGTTCCTGCTTAAGCATTGTGTCCATGGGATATATTTTTTATGGTTACGGAATGATCGTAGCTCAAGCGTTTAATGGAGCCGGAGATACCATAACGCCTACTATCCTAAACTTTTTTGCCTTCTGGTGCATCCAGATACCATTGGCCTATTTGTTGGCTATTACCTTAAAATTTGAAGCCGAAGGTGTGTTTTTAGCCATTGTGCTTGCCGAGTCATTGCTTGCCACCGGTGCATTGCTAATTTTTAAACGTGGTAAATGGAAAACAGTAAAAGTATAAACACAAAATTGTGACAGTACACCCACACAAACAGTTTTTGTCGATTAAAAAAAATCATGTAGGTTTGCTAAAAAATAATCTATGGGTAACTTAAAGTTGTTTTCGTATTTAACATTGTCAGCAGGTCTGATCTTAAGTTCATGCGGCAATGAAAATAACTCAGCATCAAACGAACAAAAAAAATCTTCAGAAGAGGTTGCGGCTAAAGACACTACACCGCCTGATGAGTTAGCCAGTTACCATTTTACATATACCATAGCTAACTTGCCTCCCCCAATGGAAGTGTTGCAGGAATTTTCAAAATCAAATCTTGCTGTGGATGTAAATATGCTTAATCCTTCGGAGAATGTAGATAAGTATCAGACAACCTTAAAGCAAGCTTTTAACTATGGTATTTATGGAATTGATTTAGGCTATTTGGTGGTAAACAACCGCACTTTAGATGTTATCAAGTATTATTCTACCTCTAAAAAATTGGCTGAGCAATTGAACATGGCAGAAACCTTCAATCGCTTTGTAAGTCGTTTTGAAAACAATTCAAATAACAAGGATACACTTACCCGAGTGATTGATGAAGCCTATGCAGCTACCGATGAATACCTCCGTACCAATGAGCGTTTGGAAACCGCCAGCCAAGTGTTGGCAGGAAGCTGGTTGGAATGCCAATATCTTACCGTTAATTTGTTAAAAGATGCTACCCGCGATGCAAACAATGAAATTCTTTTTAAACGTGTTTGGGAGCAACGCCTTTATTTAGATAACATAGCTAAATTGTTGGGAGAGTTTAAACAAAACAAAGAACTGGATAAAATCAAGAATGATTTTGATGGACTGTTGGCTATTTATAAAGAACCAACAGACGAGCAGCAGATTAACAAAGAGTTTTTGACCAAATTAGGAAATGCCATAAACAAAGTGAGAGCTGGCATAATAAAATAAAAATAAAATTTTTAAATAAAAGTCCTGTGCCGCGAATTTGCGGGCAGGACTTTTTAGTTTTTCAAACAGATTGATATTTGTACTTTCGCTTGATTTTCCAACAGAGGCAGGAATTGATATTCCAGCAGCTGTTTCAATTAACTAAGTTTATATTTTAATTTAACCGGGGCTAATTTATGAGTGACAAAATACTTAAGGCGCTAATGCAGCTTTTTGCCATTCTTGCCAATGCAGAAAAGTTTACGCTTGAAGGACGTAAAATTGTTGAAGCGTTTTTGCAACAGCAATTGAGCCATGCTCACATCCAAACCTATCTTGCCATTTTTGATGAATACCTTGAAATGCTACAAGGCAAAGCAGTGGAAGGAAAAGTAAAAAAAAGGGTGTCGGTAAATTCAGTTAAGATATTACGTATATGCACTGATATTAATCGAGAACTTGATACCAAGCAAAAGCATATTGTACTCATTAGGCTGATAGAGTTCGTTTACTCATCAAGCGATGCGATGAATGAGTTGGAAGAGGAATTTTTAACAACGGTAGCCGAAGTATTTCACATTGAGAAAGATGATTTTAAACTTTGTGTTTCCTTGGTGGCTGCCAGGCGGTCGGAAGAAGTTGTTGATGCCTACCAATTTTTAATTATAAATGCTATCGGCTCTTATTCTGCCTATTCCAACACCAGGCATTTGTTAAATGATTCTTTACATGGAGATCTTCGCCTGTTTAACATAAAACATGCAGGCATTTTATTCGTGCGCTATTTTGGCCCCGATAAACTTACCCTTAACGGTTTGCCATTATCAGGAAATTCCACGTACGTGTTTTCGCCAGGCTCTGTTATTAGAGGTTCTAAAATAGCACCTGTTTATTTTAGTGATGTAGCAAGAGCTTATTCAGAAGGGAGCAATGGAGCCGAAGTTTTTATGCATGTAAAAAATGTGGAGTATTCTTTTCGTAATGGTAAAAAGGCATTAAACGACATCTCTTTTTCAGCAGCATCAGGCAATCTGGTTGGCGTGATGGGGGGTAGCGGTGCCGGTAAATCAACTTTGCTAAATATTTTAAACGGCAACATTATACCGGGCAATGGCGAAGTAACCATCAATGGTTTTAACCTTCATCATGACAAGAAAAAAATTGAAGGTGTCATTGGCTATGTCCCTCAAGATGATCTTTTGATGGAAGACCTCAGCGTTTTTCAGAATCTTTTTTTTAACAGCAAGCTATGTTTCGGCAATTTGTCTGATGATGCTATTGAGGAAAAGGTAAATACTCTTTTACAGCAAATAGGTCTTTTTGAAGCCCGTCATCTTAAAGTGGGCGACTCATTGAATGCCAGCATCAGTGGTGGCCAACGCAAGAGGCTCAATATTGCCTTGGAACTAATACGAGCCCCGTTGGTGTTGTTTGTAGATGAACCAACCTCCGGTTTATCATCACTCGATTCTGAAAATGTCATGGATTTGCTTAAGCAACTTTCTACCAGCGGCAAATTGGTGTTTGTGGTTATACACCAACCCTCCTCCGACATTTTTAAAATGTTTGATAAGCTGCTCATACTCGATAGAGGAGGCTTCCCTGTTTATTATGGAAATCCGTCAGACTCTCTTATATATTTTAAGAGCAAAGCACGATATGCTGATGCTGACGAAAGTGAATGTGGAGTGTGTGGAAACATAAACCCAGAACAGGTATTCTCTATCATTGAATCAAAAGTGATGGATGAATTT
>JAYTNW010000121.1:0-3112 GCA_043748115.1 Bacteroidota bacterium
AACGCACGGTTCAATATGACGATAAAAAATCTTTATCTCCACTTTTAGAAATCAACGATGTAAACAAGGTATTCGAACGAAGTAAAACATTTTTTAAAAAAACCGGAGATGCTGTTCACGCAGTTAGCAACGTTACGTTTTCAGTTTATCCTGGCGAAACGCTGGGGCTAGTAGGCGAATCTGGCTGCGGAAAAACCACACTTGGACGAATGATTATGCAACTCACAAAGCCCTCTTCCGGTGAAATTATTTTTAAGGGAAAAAACCTAAATCTGTTAACAGAAAAAGAATTGAGGCCTGTACGAAAAAGCATGGCTGTCGTTTTTCAGGACACCTACTCTTCTCTTAACCCTATGCTTACCATTGGCGATTCCATGATGGAACCTTTACAGGTGCAGCGCCTATTAAATAACGACAGGGAAAGAAAACAAAAAGTAATGGATCTTTTGGAAAAAGTTCTCCTTCCCACAGATTTTTTTAACCGTTATCCCCATGAACTCAGCAGTGGCCAGCGACAACGAATTTGCATTGCACGTGCACTGGCAACACACCCTGAATTTATTATTTGCGATGAAGCGGTAAGCGCATTGGATGCTTCGGTTCAGGCACAGGTTCTTGATCTGTTTTTAATGCTTCAGCAGGAAATAAATTTTGCCTGCATATTTATATCACATGACCTAGCGGTGGTAAAGCAAGTGAGTGACCGCATTGCTGTAATGCATGAAGGAAAAATTGTTGAATCCGGCATGGCTACTGAGCTGTTTAACCATCCGCAAAACAACCATACCAAAAACCTTGTTAACGCAGTAACTGCATTCGCTATCAGTTAAGCGCAAAAAACACCATTTGTAACGTGAACATTATTGTAAGAAAAGGTACTGAAAAAGATATTGCAGAAGCGTTGGGGCTTATTAAAGAATTGGCCCTGTTTGAAAAAGCACCCGAGCAAGTTATAACCAATGTGGAGCAAATGATAAACGATGGCTTTGGACAAAATCCTTTATATAAATTAATGGTGGCAGAGCTAAATAGTGAAGTTGTGGGCATTGCCGTGTACTTTAATAAATATTCGACCTGGAAAGGCAAAGGACTTTACTTAGATGATATTGTGGTTAAAGAAAGTTTCCGTGGCAAAAAAATAGGCTCGTTACTATTTGAAGCGGTGATGCACGAAGCTAAAAACACTGGCTGCAAACAAATGCATTGGCAGGTGCTTGACTGGAATGAGCCGGCTATTAATTTTTACAAAAAATACCATGCAGAAATGGATGGGGAGTGGATCAATTGCAAGTTGCATTTTTAATAAAAAAAACGCATCTGAATTTTTACAGATGCGTTTTTGCAAATAGGTTATACAGCTTACACTGTCATTATTTCCTTTTCTTTTGTTTCAAGGTGTTTGTCCACCCTTAAAATATGCTGGTCGGTAATTTGCTGAACTTTTGTTTCTGCTTCCTTAGCCTCATCCTCCGTTACTCCTTTTTTAATTTCCTTTTTTACAGAGTCATTGGCATCTTTTCGCAGGGTACGAATGGTTACTTTGCTGTGTTCGCCTTCTGCTTTGCAACGCTTCACCAAATCCTTTCTACGTTCTTCTGTTAACGGTGGCACTGTAATGCGTATTACCGTTCCATCGTTTTGTGGATTAAAACCAAGGTTAGCTGCCTGTATTGCTTTTTCAATAACACTCAACATGTTTTTTTCCCATGGCTGAATAGTAATAGTGCGTGCATCAGGAGAGTTTACGCTGGCCACCTGGCTTAACTGAGTGCTGGCACCGTAATAGTCAACGTAAATAGAATCCAACATCTGTGGGCTGGCTTTTCCTGCACGTATTTTGGTGAGCTCACTTTCAAGGTGGGTAATGGCTTTTTCCATTTGCCCCTGCATGTGATCTATTATGTTCTTAGCAATCTCGTTCATAAATATTCGTCTTTTGCGTGCACAAAATTAAAAATTCTTTTTATTCAATGGGAACTGTTTAATTTGCAGGTATAACGAGTTTCCTTTATCCTTAAAATCAGCTATTGATTATGCTTTACGAAAAACATCTTTTTATATGCACCAATCAAAGAGAAGCCGGTTCTGCACGCAAAAGTTGTGGCGAAGCGCATGGAATGGAGCTGGTGCATGCTTTTAAAAAATTGGTGAAAGACCACAACCTCAAAACCACAGTAAGAGCGCAACGGGCTGGGTGTATTGATGTGTGTGAATGGGGGCCAACGGTGGTGGTATATCCCGAAGGATGTTTTTATGGCAATGTGCAGCTAAGCGATGTAACCGAAATTTTTGAGCAGCACATCCTTAAAAATACTCCCGTTGAACGGTTGCGTATTGACTTCAGTAAAAAAACTGTTTAAAGCTTGGCATTTTCTATACAGCAGTTTGACCAAAGCGATGCCCTTATTCGTTTAACGGTGGCGCAGCTTAACAAGGACATGGCCGCTACCGGCCACACTGTGCATTGGAACGGAAACACCTTAAATGCCTACGGTGAGCTTATCCTTCAACTAGAAAACATCATTAAAACGGCAGGCAAAGCAAATCCTGCCACCTTTCATTTTTGGCTCAACCGCGTTGACATTCCCGAACATGTGATGCGCAAGATAATGAATGCACCAAGCGACCGCTCGCCTTTGGCTAAAGCCATTTTAGAGCGTACCTTTATCAAAATAATGTTTAGAAAAAAATACCATTCTAATGAATAAGTGGCTTCCATTTTTTCATTTTTGTGCAAACTTTTATATCGGACATACGTTTATCTGATTAATTACACCATCCCTTGAACAGGTTTTCCATTAAAGACATTGAAATTTTAACAGGCATAAAGCCTCATACCATTCGCATTTGGGAGCAGCGTTACAATATTTTACAGCCAAAACGCACAGCCACCAACATTCGCTTTTATGATGACAATGATCTCAAACTCATGCTTAATGTTTCATTGTTAAACAAGCTCGGTTTCAAAATCTCAAAAATCACCTGCCTTAATGCAAAAGAAATTGAAAGCAAGGTGATGTCTATGGTTGATAAAGTGGACGATGCCGACATTAACCTCAGTGCATTACTCAACTGCATGGTGCGTTTAGATGAAGATGCGTTTGAACACATC
>JAYTNW010000122.1:0-2915 GCA_043748115.1 Bacteroidota bacterium
TTTACTTGTGGGTGTTCCCGGACTCGCCAAAACATTATTGGTGAATACCATTTCACAGGCTCTGGGCTTATCATTTAATCGCATTCAGTTCACTCCGGATCTCATGCCATCTGACATAACCGGTATTGAGGTATTGGATGAAACCAGGCAATTTAAGTTTATTAAAGGCCCTGTTTTTGCCAACATTATTTTAGCTGACGAGATAAACCGTACACCTCCTAAAACACAAGCGGCCCTTTTGGAAGCCATGCAAGAACGATCAGTTACTGTCGCTGGCAGACGTTATGCGCTTGATAATCCTTTTTTTGTTTTAGCAACACAAAATCCAATTGAGCAGGAAGGAACCTATCCTTTACCAGAAGCCCAGCTGGATCGTTTTATGTTTAACGTGTTTTTAGACTACCCCTCCTTTGAGGAAGAAGTGATGGTCGTAAAAACAACCACTGGTGATACAATGAATGCTGCAAGTCAGGTGTTATCAGAAAAAGAAATTATTTTTTTTCAATCACTTATCCGCAAAATACCGGTGCCTGATAATGTGATTAACTATGCTGTGGCATTAACAGCAAAAACACGTCCTGCAAACGGTGCAAAAAACTCCATGGTAAACGATTACGTATCCTGGGGAGCAGGTCCGCGAGCATCACAATTTTTGGTGGTGGGTGCTAAATGCTATGCTGCCATTAAAGGGAAGTACTCACCTGACATTGACGATGTAAAAGCTGTTGCCACTCCTATTTTAAGACACCGCATAGTACGCAACTATAAGGCAGAAGCTGATGGGGTTACCGTAGAGAAGATTATTAAAGAATTGCTTTGATTAAGGTATAAACAGCAGAGGGTCTTGCTCCATTTCCAATTCGCTGATATCTAAAAGTTTTATTTCTTTTAATGGCCACACTACATGAAAAGTGGTACCATTTTTTCCATCAGACTCCACCCACACCTTTCCTCCCCTGTCGGCAACAATGCGTTTCACAATGCTTAGCCCTATGCCGGTACTCTCAAATTCATCTCGGGGTTTTAGTGTTTGAAAAATCACAAACACCTTGTGATGATATTTTTCGTCAATCCCGGGTCCATTATCTTTAATGGAAAACTGAACACAATCTTCGGTATTGGTAACATTAATTTTTACCATTGGAATAGGTTTATCGCAATGTTTAATGGCATTGCCCACTATGTTTTGCAAAACCTGCTGAAGTTTTGTTTTGTTGGTTACCACTTTTAAAGGAAAATTACCACTCAAAGTACAAAAGTCAGCTGCACCAGCAAGGTCAAGCGATGTTCTCAAAAACTCCTGCATCTCTATCACTTCACCTTCATCAACCGTCCTAACCATTTTAGAGTAGTTCAAAATTCCGTTAATGAGTCCCTCCATCCTATTCACACGGTTGTGAATGACATTAATGTGAGCGATACCTTCATTGGTCATAACCTCTGCCATGTCTTCTTCCAGCATTCCTGTTACAGAGCCAATGGCTCGCAAGGGGGCCTTTAAGTCATGTGACACCACATACGCAAACTTATCCAATTCCTGATTGGATTTTTCAAGGTTGGCAATGGTTTGTTTCAATATGTTATTCTTTTTAGAAAGCTCATCACGCTGTTCCGTTACTTTCTTCAACACAATATTCCTTCCACTATTTAGGTAATTGCTGTGAGCAGTTATAAGAAATACCATAAACAAAAAATTAAAAAGAAAATCCTCTTCAATGTGTGATTGATTATTGTCTAAAAAAGAGAAAGAGGTGAGATCCGTATATCTGCTTATAAAAAAAACATAAACAATGTGTACAATAAACAAAACGCTAAAATACTGCCCTCCTTTTTTTCCAAGCAACATAAAAGCATATAAAATTACAACTGGATGGTAAAGCACACTTGCTGACCTTATTCCTCCTGTGCTATATGAAACAACGTGTAACAACAAAAATGCGGATATTAAAACAACAACGTAAGCATGATTTAACTGTTCCAGTTTTTTAACTCCATAAAAATTAACCATCATGATAATGGAGATCAATGGCAAAACACAGTGAAGGGCATTAATGCTTTCAAACATAAAAACCATTTTCGTAAACACGCCCATGCTCACCAAAGCACCGGTAAATGAAAACAAGCGAAAAAGTGAAAACTTTTGCCTACTTAAAATATCATCTTTATAAAACAGATTTGTAAAATCTTCCTTAAGTACTATTTGACGAACTGTGTTTTTGTTTAGCATAAAAATAGTCTCTGCACCATTTAATAAAAATAAACTCAAGAATTAATTACGTTCTATTTAACGTAAGTTACTCCCTGAGGTTTCATTGTCAGCCTGCAATTTTTACAATGCCGCTGTGCAAGGCCTATGTAAGATTTTATGGTTTTTACTTGGTAACAAAACAACTCTATTGTGAGTAAAAGACAATAATTTATGCGGTTGAAACCCACAACCCAAAAACTAAGAATATAGCTTTATGAGAAAAAATTTTCAAAAATTTCTATTTATTTGGTGCTTACTTCCTCTATCGGAATTAATGGCGCAAGGGCAAGGATTCAAGCATTTGATATTAACGCATATGTGTTCTGAAAATCCATCACAAGTAGTGAGGTGGAGAATAAAGAACCAAAACAACTATTCAGTAACCTATACGTGGAAAATTGTGGATGGAGGACCCAACGCTCCTGCATCGGCACAATCATCACAACCCTTTGTTGCATTGCCCGGAGATAATTTTTTGTACGTTAACAGGTGGCAAACAGGGAACAATACGATGGTAATTTATGTAAACAACATTGAACAGCATGCAGGTCGTAAAGCTGCGGGCAATACTGTATGCTCTACCTTTCAAACCTACCTAACCTGTGTTAAAAAAATTGACCAATGTACTATGCAAGCCACTTTTGGCTACAACAACCCTAACAGTAAC
>JAYTNW010000123.1:0-4600 GCA_043748115.1 Bacteroidota bacterium
AATGCAGGTAGCGGCTTTCATTCCAATGATGCACGTTCCGTTGTTCAGCAACAGGACGAGCATGAACTTCCGCGGTCTGTAGGTTCAGAAATAGGAACACTCTTTCACCTTGGTAAAAAGTTTGTTGCCTCAGTAGCATTGTGGTGGTTAGATGTAGAAAATGAATTAGTATATGTGGGCGATGATGGCACAACGGAAGATAAAGGCTCCAGTCGAAGGACCGGTATTGATTTGAGCGCACGCCTCCAATTGACACCTTGGCTCTTTGCCGATGCTGATTTGAATTTATCAAAAAGTGTTTTTACCGATAAATTATACGGAGAGCAATTAAGCAATGACTATTATGTTCCCTTAGCGCCTACTGCAACATCAACAGGTGGGTTAACAGCAAAGTTTAACAGCCGGTTAGAAGCAGGTATCCGCTACCGTTACTTAGGCACTCGCCCTGCTAATGAAAATAGCAGTGTAACCACACGAGGTTACACTGTGTTTGACCTTTCGGTTAACTACAAAAGAAAAAATTACAAGGTAGGGTTAGTGATTGAAAATTTAACAAACACAGAATGGAACGAAGCGCAGTTTGACACAGAAAGCCGTTTGCCGTTTGAAACGCAACCGGTAGATGAGTTGCATTACACACCGGGAACTCCCTTTTCAGCCAAGCTTATTGTTGGGTATATGTTTTAAAAATTTGGTCATACATTTATTTTATTAATTAAGGCTTTTCGAAGACCGTTTTAAGAAACCACAGCCGGGTTTTTTATGAATAAAAAATCCAGACTGTGGTTTCGTGCGTATATCCATATACTTAATTAATAAAATAATAATATATAATGAAAAATTTACGCACAAAATTACTTCGTGGCGCAGCGGTATTATCTGTTGCAGCCATCTTCGGAGGCTTGGCATTAAAGAATGATTGGTTAGATGCATCCAGTCACCGCGAAGCTCCACTCATCGCTAATGATCCCTTAGCTGACAATACCGACTTGTATGCCTTCCGTAGCCCGGATGACACTAACACTGTAACGCTTATTGCCTCTTACGTACCCACTGAACTGCCCCAAGGCGGACCCAATTATTACTCGTTTGGCGAACACGTTCGTTACGAGATTCACGTAAACAACGGAACTGACCTTACACAAGATCAAATCATTTACCGATTTACTTTTTCACAGGTGAATGAAGACCCTACAACGTTTTTTAATATTCGTTTAGGTCTGCAAAATTTAAAAACAACCTACACCATGCGTAAAAGTATTGATGGTGGTTTAACCTTTGCAACGGTAATTACCGGTGGTGTTGTTCCGCCTAATAACATTGGGCCCCGTTCCATCAGCGGTGCTGTAGGATTAAATACTACATATCCTGCATTAATGGCTGCTGCTGTAACAACAGCATCAACTGGCGAAACAGTTTTTTGCGGACCTGTTGATGATCCTTTCTTTGTGGATTTGGGTGGTATTTTCGATTTAGGTCAGACCCGTGCAGGTGGTACAGGCATTGATGCACCTAAGGATGGCTTAAAATGTAAGAACACACATGCCATCTGTATCAAAGTTCCAATTGCCGATTTGCAAAAAAACGGAAAAGACGTTACGCAAGCAGCGAACATTTTAGATCCTGATTTTGTAATTGGTGTTTGGGCATCAGCATCTCGCCAGGAAATTCGTACTATTAACGGCAATGGAACAGAGAGCCACACCGGTAATTGGGTTCAGGTTTCACGTTTAGGTATGCCTTTAACTAATGAAGCGGTTATTCCAATCGGTAAAAAAGACTATTGGAATTCACGCACTCCTTACCAGGATAATGGTTTATTCGATAGCTCATTCTGTAATCCTGAATTAGGATTGTACATGGACAATAGCTTATTTGGTGGTGCTGTGCCTGCATTAAGTGCATTACGTATTCAGCGCGCATCGCCAACGGTTTTAGGCAATGTTGATTTTGGTAACGGTAATCAAGGGTTGTATGTATTGTATGGCAACGCTGCTACTACAGGAACAGCCTTAGATACTGCTATCTTCGGCAATTACCTACTGCGTCCTAATCAGCCACGTTCTGTTGATTTACTTCCTATTTTCTATACAGGAGTTCCAAACTTGGCACCGTATCAATTGGCTACCGGAAAAACTCCCGGCAACCCATTATCAGCAGGAAAACCATTTATCAATAATTTCTTACCAACGTTTGGTGATATGTTACGTCTTAACATGGCAGTGCCTGTAACACCACGCAACAGCCCAGCATTTAGCTCTCTTGGAATTATTGCAGCTGCAGTAAGCGGTTTAACCGATCCAGCTTACAATACAACTACTACATTACAATTTATTCCTAACATGGATGGCTTCCCTAATGGAAGACGTTTGGAAGATGATGTTACACGCATCGAATTGCAAGCGGTAAGTGGAGTAGCATTAGCAGCAGTAGGTTTATGGTACGATGATTACACGATCGGCCAAAGTCCGCTTACTCCAAACTTATTGGGAGTATTGGGTTACACTACCGGTATTGAAGCAAACGATACTGCCTTTAGTGCAACGTTCCCATACGTGCAACAGCCATGGAGTGGTTACGGATATTGTGCTGGTAATTCTATTGTAACAGCTATCAATCCGGGAGCAGAATTAAATATAGGTGCACCTCCTGTAATGATGGAAGCATTTCCAAATCCAGCTAAAACACAAAGCAACTTCCGCATACGTGTTGCTAACAAGGCAAGCATTAAGCTTACCATTTATGATGGCGAAAGCAGAATTGTGGCAACACCAATAAACAACGTTATGAAAGAAAAAGGCACTACAGAGGTGTCTGTAAATACATCTAAATTCAGCAACGGTATTTATTACGCAGTGCTTTCTAATAACAACCAAACAGTACAGTCAATAAAATTTGTTGTAAACAAATAACCAAACCATGCATAGCTTGCCCGTAAGCAGGCTATGCTTTTTTATTAAATGAAAAACTAATACACACAACTCATGAAGCCTAAGTATATCTATATCACTTTTCTTATCCTTTCTACGGGATTGATCTATTATCTCGTTAACAAACCTGTTCCTAAAACAGAATTGAAGCTGATGGAACGCAGTGCCAACATCAGCAATTCATCAGAATGGTTAAATACAAAAGCAGCCATTGAAAAATTGTTGGGCGATCTGAGAAATAATCCCAACAACTCAAAAGTTAAAAAGCAATTAGCAATGGCATATATCCAGGAATCACGTGTTACAGGAAATCATGGATATTATGACAAAGCAGCCATGGAACTGATTGATGAAGTGTTAAAAGAAAATGCTACTGATTACGAAGCACTATGTGCCAAGGCAACAATACTTTTATCACAACACCATTTTGCCGATGCATTGGAAATAGGAAATAAAGTAATTAAAGAAAATGAATACAGCGCTTATGGTTACGGAATAGTGACAGATGCAAATGTAGAGTTAGGTAAATACGATGATGCTATAAAGTCTGCGGACAAAATGGTTTCTGTGCGCCCCGATATTCGTTCGTACTCGCGTGTATCTTACCTACGCGAAATTTTTGGGGATACTGATGGTGCAATCGAAGCTATGCAAATGGCGGTAGACGCTGGGTTGCCTGGTGCAGAGCAAACAGAGTGGGCGAGAGTATATGTTGGTCACCTATATGAAATGAAAGGCGATGTAAACAAAGCTTCAGAGTTTTATCAAACCTCTTTATATCATCGTCCGCAATATGCATACGCACTGGCGGGAATGGGCCGTGTAGCAAAAGCAAGAAAAAATTACACTGAAGCCGTCAATTTTTTTACGGCTGCAAAATTTAATGTGCCTGATTATTCTTTCTATGATGAATTAGGTGAAGTGAGTAGTAACATGCTTAAGCCTAATGATGCGCGAAACGAATGGAACGAAGCTATCGATATGTTAGCTGTTGGTAATGGTAAAGAAGGTGATACAGGACATGGCCATTATTCAGATCGGGAGCTGGCGCTACTGTATTTAAAAACGTATCAGTATGATCTTGCACTGCAACATGCCTTAACAGAATACGCTCGCAGGCCCGATAATATTGACGTAAACCAAACCCTTGCATGGGTACGTTACCGCAGAGGCGAATACCGTGATGCCAATGAAAAAATAGATATTGCGCTACGCACAAATTCTAAAAATCCATTGTTACTTTTTCAGGTCGGGTTAATAAAAGCCAAAGCATTAAGTATAGCACAGGGAAAACCTTTTATTGAAAGATCGTTAGCCATCAGCAAAAATATTTCACCTGATTTAAAATACGAGGCTAAACAGTTATTTGGCGATTCATCACTAATGGCATTGAAATGATTTTTATGAAAGAGAATTTATATAACAACAGCAAAATAAATAGCCGTAGAAATATTTTTCTTGTCATGCTGGTTGTTATTATGCTGCTGCCCTTTCAGAATTTATTAGCCCACACGGTTAACTATCAATTAAGTTCTTTTTCCAAAACTGAAATAGGTTGGTTTTATTTCCAGATGGGATATCAACACATACTACCGTTGGGTTTGGATCATATTTTATTTGTGCTCGGATTATTTTTTCTCAACCCCAAATTAAAATCAGTGATATGGCAG
>JAYTNW010000124.1:0-5051 GCA_043748115.1 Bacteroidota bacterium
AATTAGTTATCTTTATTCCAGTAAAAATAGCAGATATGAAAGTATCATTGCCCTCCGCAGAAAAATTATCCACCTACTACCAATCCTATTTACCCTATATTCTTGAAAACGATCTTTTGGAAGCCTTGAATGCTGCAACGGAAGAAATGGATATTTTTTTACAAAATGTACCCACGGATAAAGAAGACTTCCGGTATGCTGAAGGCAAATGGATGCTTAAAGAAGTTGTGGGTCATTTATCAGACACAGAAAGGATTTTAACATATAGGGCATTGCGATTTTCAAGGAATGACACAACACCTGTAAGTGGCTTTGATGAAAACCAATATGTAGAAAATTCGGGATTTAGCACACGACCATTACGATCAATCGGTGTGGAGTATATGCTGGTGCGCGAAGCCTCTATGGCTTTTTTTAATTCACTTACTGATTTTGATAGAAAGGGAACCGCTAACAACAATGAAGTAACCGTTAGAGCATTGCTTTTTTTTATCATTGCCCACCAACGACATCATTTTAAAGTGATAAAAGAAAAATACCTCTGAAGCCGGTGAAAAATTTAGACCCTACTTCGTTTTTTCAATTCTGATACCTGCATCCATTATGCCCTGAAGTGGATTTACACGCATGGCTTGTATAAGTTCAAAACGATACATGCCCTTTTGCGGGAAACGAAAACCTGAGCGAAACACATAGCGGTTGTCATAGATGTCTCCTAATCCGTTGCCCATCCATTTGCCATCTGGTTCGGCCAACGTTATTTCTACCGTATCTCTTAAGGTTTGGCCCTGTGGTAAAACCGTGTTTACAAATAAAAAAAGGTTGCTAAACCTGTAATAGCCTGCATTCCGAACATTAATAAACATGGTATGTGCATTTGCCGTGTCCTGAATGTCAACATTAAAAACCACTGGAATGTTATAATCCCAATTATAATCCCTGATGGTTTTGTTTTCTTCAAACAAACGATGCGAGTCGCACCCGTAAATAAAGAATGCCACTGCGAGTATCCCTAGGCAACTAAAAGAAATCTTACGAGGCCGGTTGATCATTTCCTTTGTTGTTGTTCTGCCCACTGCTATTTACATCGTCCGGACGAATTCGCTTTCTTGTAAAATTATCTGGAGAAGGAGTTTTTTCAGGAGCCCTTTCTTTCGGCTCACCCGGAGGTGGTGTTTCCGCATTGGGTCGCGGAGCATTTCCTTGCGGCCTTCTGTTTTCTTGGCGAGGCTGTGCGGCCTGATTATTTTTACCCTGGTTATTCCTTTGGTCTTGTCCGCCACGGGCCTGCTGATTTTCCTGTCGTGGTTTTTGACCTTGATTTTGCTTAGGCAAATCAGGTTGTGCTTGTGCACTGTTAGCCTCGTGCGGCCTGTTGTTTTGTGGGTTGCGCTGTTGTTCGTTTCTGTTGTTGTTGCCTTTTTTCTTTTTCTTCTTTTTATTATCCATGCGGGTTAAGCTATCTTGGCCAACCACATCAGCATAATCCGGTAACTCTTCCTCTTCTATTTCAGGCAATCCTGATTTTAAATCGTCAGGCTTCTCATTGCTTTTATTCATGGCAATGATTTCCTTTACACTGTCAACAGGCATCATCACCCATTTATCAGCACTAGGGTGGTAAAACTCGCCATCTTTCAGCTTAGGCATCAGTTCATACCACATCAAACGTTTAAAAATATCTGTTTTACGATGCATAGCATTTCCCGCAACGGTTTGCAAATGAACGCCCGGATCAGGAATATCTTTTAGCGCATCAAGGTAACTGTCTAATTCGTAATTGAGGCAGCATTTAAGTTTTCCGCATTGGCCAGCAAGTTTTACCGGGTTAATAGATAAATTTTGGTAACGCGCTGCCGCTGTATTTACCGTTTTAAATTCAGTAAGCCATGAACTGCAACACAGCTCTCTGCCACAGGAGCCAATTCCTCCAAGCCTTCCAGCTTCCTGTCTAAGGCCTATCTGTTTCATTTCAATACGTACTTTAAACTCATCAGCTAATTTGCGGATAAGGTCTCTAAAGTCAACCCTGTCTTCTGCGGTATAATAAAAAATTGCTTTCTTGCCATCCCCTTGGTATTCCACATCGCTTAGTTTCATTTTCAATCCAAGCGTAAGAGCAATTTCACGTGAGCGGAACATGGTTTTTCCTTCCAAGTCCCTCATTTGTTTCCACTTATCAATATCGGCAGGTTTAGCTGGACGATAAAGTTGTTTTATTTCAACAGAGTCAAATCCAATACCGTGTTTTTTGAGTTGCAGTTTAACCAATTCTCCTGTTAAAGAAACCTCACCTATATCATGGCCGGGATTGCCTTCTACGGCTACCATATCACCAATTTTTAGAGCATGATAATCTGCATTCCTGTAGTATTCCTTTCGGGTTCCTTTAAATCGGACTTCTACCACGTTATAGGGCATTTGGCCTGGCGGAAGTTCCATATCCCCTAACCAATCAAACACATTTAACTTATTACAACTACCGGTTCCGCAGGATGAACAGCCGGGGGTATTTTCCTTTTTTACTTCACCTATCTCCATCTTATGCTATTCGTTTTACGCTGGTTTAATTTATTGCATCTTTAAAACACGATGCATTTTGAATGACAAATCTAAAAATAAAATTTTTGCATTGGCATTTCTCTCAATATGAAAGCTGGCTTCATTCACCTCTTTGTTAAAAGCAGCAATGTTGGCCTCGGTAATCATTTTGCTAAAACGGTTAAATCCTAAAAAATTACTCTCATCAAATCGCGACTGGTGTGCACCCACAAGGTTTGTAATAAGGCACTCCCGCGCAGTGTCTAATGCAAATAATAAAAAATTTTTTTGTGCATCGCGTGATTGTTTAGCTACCTCTTCCACCCAAGCATATAGCTTTTTGTAGTCCTTTCCCATATTCCAGCACATCCGCATCCAATCAATAAAGGTCTGCTCCATTTCGCCCGATAATTGCTCCTGTTGTACAAGCTCTTTAATGGCGGTGTAACTTCCTCCGGCCAGGTGCACCAGCGTTTTGGCTTTGTTCACCTCAACATGATAGGTATCTTTTACATGATTTATCAACACCCCGGTTTCAATGGCAGGCACCTTCACCAATTGCGTTCTTGAGATTATGGTAGGCAGCAACGCTTCGTACTGTTCGGTTATCAGCAAAAAGAGGGTTTGATCAGGTGGCTCTTCAATGATTTTAAGCAACTTGTTGGCAGCAGCCACATTCATCTTATCAGAGTGCCACATGATAAGTACTTTGTATTTTCCTTCGAAACTTTTTAGAAACAGTTTTTTAATGATGGCACTACTTTCTTCCACATTAATAATAGCTTGTTTTTTTTCAATATCTATAGCCTTATACCAGTCATTAATATCCAAATAGGGGTTTGCAGTTAGGCTACTTCGCCATTGCGCCATAAACGCATCAGTAATGGGTTTTTTCACATCTTCGTTGGCCGCCACCGGTAAAGCAAAATGCAGATCGGGATGGGCAAGCTTGTTGTACATTTTGCAGGAATGGCATTGGTCGCAACTGTCCTGTTTAGAAGGGTTAGTGCAATTTATAAATTGGGCAAAGGCAAGAGCCAGCGGCAGGGTGCCACTTCCGGTAGCGCCTAAAAAGAGAAGTGCATGTGAAATTCGATCTTCTTCCACCATTTTCACCAAACGCGATTTCAACGCATCCTGCCCAACTATTTCCTTAAACAACATGCAGCAAAAATACACAAGAGAAAAATGCGAAAAGATTGACATCACCTGTCAAGCCGATTATATTTGCACACTCAAATGAATAAAATAATGAAAACCGTTGACGATTTTAATTTTTCAGGAAAAAGAGCCTTGGTGCGAGTTGATTTTAATGTGCCGTTGGACAAAACCACCCTTGCTGTAACGGATGATACACGCATTAGGGCGGCAATACCCACTATTAAAAAAATATTAAATGACGGAGGAAGTGTTGTTCTAATGAGTCACCTGGGGCGTCCGTTGAAAAAGCTGAAAGAGGACGGAAGCATTGATGTAAGAAAGTTTACCCTTGCGCATGTAGTTAAAACAGTTTCTGATCTAATCGGGGTTGCCGTTAAATTTACAGACAACTGTACCGGTGAGCAGGTGAGACAGGCTGCCACTGCTCTTAAGCCCGGTGAAGTGCTGCTGTTGGAAAACCTTCGTTTTCATAAGGGAGAAGAAAAAGGGGATGATGCCTTTGCCAAAGAGCTTGCTTCATTAGGCGATGTGTATGTAAATGATGCCTTTGGTACTGCACACCGTGCACATGCCAGCACTGCTATCATTGCCAAGTATTTCCCGTATGCAAAAACGGTTGGATACATCATGGCCGATGAAATTAAAAATGCAGAGCGCGTCATGCAACATGCTGAAAGGCCTTTTACAGCCATTATGGGTGGAGCCAAGGTATCAGATAAAATTTTAATCATTGAACAACTGATGACCCGTTGTGATTATATTTTAATTGGCGGTGGCATGGCCTATACTTTTTTTAAAGCCATGGGTGGAAGCATTGGCACCTCATTGTGTGAAGAGGACAAATTAGACCTTGCTAAAGATATTTTAGACAGAGCAAGAAGAGCAGGTGTTAATTTTATTTTACCTACTGATTCTATAATTGGGGATAAGTTTGACAAGGACGCCAACATCTCATCTTGCGAAAACATGGTGATACCTGATGGGTGGATGGGGCTTGATATTGGTAAAAAGGCAATTGTAGATTTTACCGAAGTAATTAAAAAAAGTAAAACCATACTTTGGAATGGACCGATGGGCGTTTTTGAAATGCCAAAATTTGAAAGCGGAACAAAAGCTGTAGCCGAAGCCATTGTAGAAGCAACATCTCAAGGGGCCTTTTCACTTATTGGAGGAGGCGATTCTGCGGCAGCTATTAATCAATTTAAGTTGGCAGACAAAGTGAGCTACGTTTCTACAGGAGGAGGTGCACTGCTAGAGTATTTTGAAGGAAAAGAATTGCCGGGAATAAAAATGATAGCAGAATAAAAGTACTATCCGTTACTTGCTGAAGGCACCTTAATTTTAGAACC
>JAYTNW010000125.1:0-2297 GCA_043748115.1 Bacteroidota bacterium
AATTTGCTTCACCGGTGCACATATGCTGGCCATGGGTTTTACAAGGGCTCGCATTCCAATTGATTTTCTATTGATGTTGAGCTTTGGTGTAGCCACATCTTATTTACTTCAAAAATATTTGCCTCCAAAAACAATGTTATCTGCAAAGAAAAAATAGTGAACAACAAAAATAAATATACGGTTATTTTCCTCGGAAAGCTTCCGCCACCATACATTGGCCCATCGGTAGCATGTGAAATATTAATCAACTCAAAATTAAAAGAAGAGTTTAATCTCATTCACCTCGATCTATCTGACCCACGTGATATTAACACGTTGGCAAAGATGGATTTCACTAACTTCTACCTTGCCTTTAAACAATATGCCCAGTTGTTTTGGTATTGCCTCAAACACAAACCAGATTTGGTTTATGTGCCAGCAGGGCAAACCAACGTAGGCTACACACGCGATGCCGGATACATTCTTATTGCAAAACTTTTTGGCGTAAAAGTGCTCACGCATTTGCGCGGTGGTTATTTTTTAAACTGGTACAACGAAAGTGGAAATGCGATGAAATCGTTTATTCGATTTATTCACAAAAAGGTGAACGGGCAAATTGTATTAGGCAACAACCTTCGCCCGTTGTTCAACTGGATTGTTCCCGACAATAAAATATTTGTGATCCCCAATGGTGGTAATTTTCCAGTAAATTATAATGCACGAAATCATGATCATGTAACGGTATTGTTTCTGGGCAATTACGTTAAAACAAAAGGAGTTTTGGAAGCACTTTACGCTGCACCCGCTGTTTATGCAGCCCACAAAAATGTGGTATTTGCCTTTGCGGGCGAATGGCGCGATGAGGAGGCGAAAAAATTATTTGAAGAGTTTGTTCAAAAGCACCCAGAGCTACCTGTTGTAAACCACGGACCCGTAAATGGACAAAAAAAGTTCGACATTTTAAACCATGCCGACATCTTTGTTTTTCCAACCTATTACCGCAATGAAGGTCATCCTTGGGTAACAGTAGAGGCTATGGCAGCTGGGCTACCGGTTATTTCCACTGATCATGCTGCCATTTCAGAAAGTGTGCATGATGGTGAAAATGGGTTTTTGGTAGAAAAGAAAAATGTACAACAATTGGCCGATAAAATAAAAATATTGGTAGCCGATAAAGCCTTGCGTGATAAAATGGGCGCTGAAAGCAGAAGAATATATTTAGATAACCTGACAGAAGAAAAAATGATTGAACGCATGGGAAATGCATTTGTCAAAACTATTGAAGGATAACTTTTAAAAATAACCACAGTGAGCAAGGCTTTAAAAAAAATATTGGTAACAGGCGGTGCTGGATTTATTGGCAGCAGCCTCGTGGATAGCTTGCTGGCAAACGACCATAGCGAAGTAGAAGTTTTTTGCATTGACAATTTTGATAATTTTTACGATGAAGCTGTTAAGCGCAAAAATTTAGCAAACGCATTATTGCATCCACGTTTTCAACTGCTGCAAGGCGATATACGTGACATAGATTTTTTAAACACGGTTTTTAAAACTAAATTTGATGTAATCGTTCACCTTGCAGCGCGTGCCGGTGTGCGCCCTAGCATTGAACAGCCTTTGCTTTATGAGGATGTGAATATAAAAGGCACGATTAATCTGCTAGAGCAAGCTAAACTATATAACATCACTCAGTTTGTATTTGCAAGCAGCAGCAGCGTGTACGGTGTTAATCCACGCACTCCGTGGAGCGAGGAAGATTATGTTCTAAACCCCATCTCTCCTTATGCTTCTACTAAAGTTGCAGGCGAACTGATTGGTCATACCTACTCACATCTTTATAACATTAGGTTTGTTGCACTACGGTTTTTTACCGTATTCGGCCCAAGGCAACGTCCTGATCTTGCTATTCATAAATTCCATAAACTGATCACCAACAATAAACCCATTCCGTTTTTTGGCGATGGCAGCACTAGCCGTGATTACACCTTTGTTGATGATATAGTAGCCGGAATAAAGGCGGCAATTGATTACAATGGTAGCATGTATGAGGTCATTAACTTGGGCAACAACCGCACGGTAACATTGGTTCAGTTGATTGAAGCCATTGAATACAGCATAGGCAAAAAGGCAGTACTTGATAAGCAACCTGCGCAGGCAGGCGATGTGCCACACACCTTTGCCAGCGTAGAAAAGGCGAAAAAATTACTGCAATATGTTCCCACCACTTCACTGGAACAGGGGTTGGAAAAATTTAAGAAGTGGTATCTAAAAAATTAAAAAGAGGTTGAATGACATTCTCTATTGTGGCAATTCCCTTT
>JAYTNW010000126.1:0-6809 GCA_043748115.1 Bacteroidota bacterium
CGGAAAAACTCTTCGTCTCCATGGGCTTTTATCATTTGTCAGGAATAGCTCTTCGCAATATTTTTATATAAGTGCAATTGGTGTTGGCTCATCAAACACAGCAGATATTATTAATTATGGGAATGCCATTTGTCTTGACTCTGTTTATATTGGTAGCATTAATGCATCCGGTAATATTCCATTTAAGGTAGGTAGTCATTCCATTGATCAGTTTGGTAATAGTAACATTGCATTTTCTGATTGCTCACCTCCAACAGTGAGTTTAACAAGTACTGATATTTGTAATGCCTCTTGCAGTGGTACGGCCACTGCCACTGTTAACAACGGTTTTCCACCGTTTACTTATCAATGGTCAACGGGTGCCACGGCTAAATGGGTCAATAATCTTTGTGCAGGTAATTATAGTTGTACTGTTACTGATGCTCATGGCAATACCAGCAGTGCAGTAGTGCAAATAAACACTGGTACAGTTTTAACCGTTAGCCTGGGGCCTGATGCGACAGTTTGCGATAGTGTTTTGCAAATAATTCCATCAATAAATCTCTCCGGAAATTATATTTACCAATGGACTCCAACCAATTTTAATGCAAATGGCAATACCTCTATTATACAAATTAATAGTGCATACAATCAACTTATAGAACTTACAATCACTGACACGCTCACCGGATGTTCTGCTTACGATGCAATGAATGCAACTGCTTTTTCGGGCAGAAATTCTGTTTCGGAAATATGTCCGGGTGATTCTTTCTATTTTGATTTAGGACCTGGTGGTATTTATCAATGGACAAGTTATACGGATACATTAGGAAATGTAACAGGTCTTACCAATACATCACAAGGTATTTATGCAACGCAACCTGGTGCTTATGCCGCAACAGTTACCTTTCCGGGATGCGGAACTTATAATATTATTGATACGGTTTATTTTTATGATTGCAGCTCGCAAAACACCGTCATGTGGCCGGGCGATTGCAATGATGATTTGGTTTGCGATGCAACAGACTTTTTATATTTAGGAATGGCCTTTAACCAAACAGGACCGCAACGAAAATTTATAAACGACAGCATCAATAACGTTGGAAATATTTCATGGACTGCACAAAATGCTCCGTGGTGGACATCAGCTTTTGGCAATGCTCTTAATTGCACACACGCTGATGGTAATGGTGATGGAGTTATCAATTACAACGATGCCAATGCCATCAATGCTAATTACAATTTAACACATTTGCGTGTTGCCGAAAACGCTAGTAGCAATACTATCTACTCTAAAATTACTACAACAGCTTTAAATGATACCGTTAAAGCCAACGACCTGCTTCAACTTTACATACAAATGGAACCTACCTTTAGTTTTCCAATGGACTCCTCCATGGGAACAGCACTGCGGCTCAACCTTGATTACAGCGTTGTTGATCCGAATAGCATAGTAGTTGATTTTATAGGTAACACCTACCAAGCAAACAACACCAACACCATCGATTTTACAAAAGTATTGCCCGCAAACAATGCTGTTGATTTAGCCGTGTGTCGCATCAATCAAACTAACTTTATGCATTATGGTTTATTTGCAAAAGTTACCTTGCGCATTTTGCCAAACATTACTTCACCGCAAACTATTTATTTTAATACCTCCAGTATTGTTTCGCTCATGCAAAACGGAGCGGCCATTCAGTTTTCAGAAACGGGAGACTCTGTAGTGGTGGTTCCCGGCATTGTGGGTTTACAGGAAATAACACAAAGCCCCATTAACATTTTTCCAAATCCTGCCAGTGATTTAATTTATATTTCCGCTAACAATGAGGCTATAGCTGAAATAGAAATGACGGATGTAACAGGAAAAATAATTTACACCAATACTCACCTAAACCAAAACACATTCACCATTGCCACAGCACCGTTAGCAAACGGAATGTATGTTGTTAAAACAAAAACGGCTTTAGGCAGTTATGTAAAAAAGATTATTGTTTCGCATTAATGGAAAATGAAATTGTAAACCGTGTTTCGGAAAGCGGCATTCAACAACTTAGCCTCGAAGATTTTATTTCGAAGGGCGAAAGTGTATTGTTTGATTTGAAACCCTGGTTGTTTGAAGAATTGATGTTAAAAGAAAAAGATTTTCGCGAGCACATTAAAAATCATGACTGGAATTTTTACCAAGATAAAAATGTAGCCATCACCTGTTCTGCCGATGCCATTATCCCTACGTGGGCATTCATGCTCATCGCATCAGCGTTACAACCTTTGGCAAAAAAAATAATTTTTGGAAGCCTGCAACAATTGGAAGAGCAGTGTATGCTTGAGGCCATTCAGGAGATTGATGCCGCTAAATTTCAAAACCAAAGAGTTGTTATTAAAGGGTGTGCCGACAGAGAAATACCTGTATCTGCTTTTGTGGCTTTAACAACCAAACTTAAACCTGTTGTTAAAAGTATTATGTATGGCGAACCCTGCTCTACTGTTCCTGTGTACAAGGCAAAAAATTAGATTGCCAGCCCTTTATTAGCTGACTTCACATTGGCGAGTCTCAGACACCTGCTTCAGTTTGAGAAACCGTATTACACAAAGCGCAAAGTCCACCAACACGTTTAATAAAAAAAGGGCTTCGGCCTTCCACTCAGTTTTCTTTGGGTATATGCGTGAGGGCATTTTAACAGCAACCGTTAACACATTTTTAACCAAACGTATTGCGTTATTACTGATATTCGCAATTCCTTAAAAAATTCAACTAATGATCAAGAAATTACTTTCCATTGCTTTACTGGTTACACTCATTTTTTCTCAGCCTGCAACTGCCGGAGAAGGCATGTGGCTTTTATCAAAGCTTAAAGAACTGAACGAAGGTGACATGCAAAAAGCAGGGTTTAAACTCACTGCAGATGATGTATATAACATCAACAAATCATCCATGAAAGATGGTATTGTTCACTTTGGTGGTTTTTGCACCGGTGAAATTGTATCGCCAGAAGGATTAATATTGACCAACCACCACTGTGGATTAGATGCTGTGCAAGGTTTAAGCTCAGTGGGCAATGACCTTATCACCAATGGCTATTGGGCAACATCAAAAGACAAAGAACTGCCTGTGCCGGGGCTGTGGGTAAAATTTTTGGTAAAAGTGGAAGATGTAACCGCAAAAGTTAAAGGAGAGCTTCCTGACTCTTTAACCGAAGCACAGCTACAGGCCAAATTACTTTCCGTTTATGCAAAAATTACAAAAGATGCCACTGAGAAAACATCATACATGGCTGATGTAAGAGCTATGTTTGGAGGCAACGAATATTTTCTTTTTGTGTATGAAAAATTTGAAGATGTGCGATTGGTAGGTGCGCCTCCATTTGCCATTGGAAATTTTGGTGGCGATACAGATAATTGGATGTGGCCACGCCATACCGGTGATTTTTCTATGTTTCGCGTTTACATGTCTCCCGATGGAAAAGCCTCTGCATATGCAAAAGACAATGTGCCTTATAAATCAAAATATTTTTTCCCGATTTCCATCAAACCTTTAAACGAAGGCGATTACAGCATGACCATGGGTTATCCGGGCCGCACTGATCGGTACGCCACCTCTTATTCTGTTGACATGGCCTTAGATATTACCAGCCCAGCTATTGTTAAGGTGCGCGATAAACGCTTGGCACTTTACAATGCAGCCATGGCTGAGAGTAATGAAGTACGTATAAAATACCAAGCCAAGAAAAACAACGTCAGCAATTACTGGAAATATTTTATCGGACAACAAAAGCAATTAAAACGCATGAAGGTGTCTGATCAAAAAAGAGAACTGGAATACAGGTTTACCCAGTGGGTAAATACAGATGTTAATCGCAAAAATGAATACGGCAATGTGCTTCCGAATTTAAAAAAATCGTTTGATGACAACAGAAAATATGCTTTATCACGCACCTACCTCAATGAAGCTGTTTTTGCTGCTGAAATATTAAAATATGCAAACACTTTTACCTCATTAGAAAAATTATTGAACGACAAAACCGCCAAACCAGAAGATGTAAAAGCGAAAGCCGATGAACTAAAAGGCGAGGTAGCAGAAAATTTCAAAGAATACGACCGCAACTTAGACCAATCTGTTTTTGCGGCTCTGCTTAAAATATATTACACTGATATTCCGAAAGATCTTCATGCTCCAGTTTTTGCAGAACTAGAAAAGAAATACAAATCGGATTTCACCAAATATGCCGAAGACGTTTTTAAGCAAAGCATGTTTACCAATGCCGATGCAGTAAATAAATTTTTAGACAATCCTTCTGCCAAAAAAATTAATAAAGACATGGCCTTCGCTGCCGTTAAAAGCATTGTCGATTTTTACAATGGCTCTGTACGTCCTGTGGTAAAACCATTGGAGCTAATTCAGAGCACCAATAACCGTTTATTTATTAAAGGCCTTCGAGAAATGATGCCTGATAAAAAATTTAGTCCGGATGCTAATGGCACCATGCGCTTAAGTTACGGTAACGTAAAAACATTTAAGGCTGCCGATGCTGTAACCTATAACTGGTTTACCACACTTGATGGCGTTATAGAGAAAATGGACAAAAGCAATCCTGAATTTGTGGTTCCTGCCAAATTGGTTGACTTATACAACAAGAAAGATTTTGGCCGATACGGTAAAGAGGGGGTGTTAAGAACCTGTTTCCTAACTGACAATGACATAACTGGAGGAAATAGCGGTAGCCCTGTTATTAATGGCAATGGAGAGATTATAGGTTTAGCATTTGATGGCAACTGGGAAGCCATGAGTGGCGATATTAAATTTGATGAAAACTATAAACGTACCATTTGTGCAACCTCTAATTATGTTTTGTTTTGCATTGAAAAATTAGGCGGAGCAAAAAACATTGTGGACGAAATGAAAGTGGTTGAATAAACGCAAACTGCTTTTTGAATTTAAATTTGTAAAAACCCGTCTTGCAGAAAATGCAGGACGGGTTTTTTAGTTCAGCAAATACTGTAACGGTTTCGTTGTTAAATCTCAGTACATTTGCAGCCCATATGCACATTAACATCCTTAAGTCAAAAATACATCGCGCCAGAGTTACGCAGGCTGAGCTGAATTATGTAGGTAGTATTACCTTAGACGAAAACCTGATGGACGCGGCCGACCTTATAGAAAATGAACACGTGCATATCCTCAACGTAAACAATGGCGAACGTTTTGAGACCTATGTAATAAAAGGAGAACGTAATAGTGGCATGGTTTGTCTTAATGGCCCCGCAGCACGCAAAGTGCAGCTGGGTGATATTATAATTATTGTTTCCTACGGATCCATTGATAAAGAAGAGGCGAAAACGTTTAAACCTACTCTTGTTTTCCCTGACGAAAAAAATCAGCCTGTTAAATAAAATTATCCCGCGTGAACAAAAAACTGATCTCCATAATTAAATACAGTCTCTTTTTTGCCGTAGGCATAGGCATGCTGTGGCTCACATTCCGTAACCAAGATTTTAGCTCTATCCTTCAAAAAATAAAAAATGTTCACTCAGGGTGGCTGCTGCTTTCTGTAAGTGTGGCCGTGCTTGCGCACCTAAGCCGCACCCACAGGTGGAACATGATGATTGAGCCACTTGGTTACAAACCCCGATTCATTAACACCTTTTGGGCATTGTGTGCAGGTTATTTTGCAAACCTCGCCATCCCTCGTATTGGTGAAATAACACGATGTGGTTTATTAAGCAAAGCAGAAGATGTGCCCTTTAACGAATTAATAGGTACTGTAATTGTGGAACGAGTAATGGATGTTTTGATGTTGTTGCTTTGCTTGCTCTTGGTTGCAATCACCCAGTTTGACCTCATAGGTGGATTTTTAACGGAAAATATTTTCGCCCCAATGGGATCTAAATTTAGCACTTTTACTGCGCCCACCTTGTGGATTATTGGGCTTGCAGTTGTGGCAATTGGCGTTGCTGGCTGGAAACTTTTATCACGCACAGAAAAATTTAAATCTTTACTCCATAAAATGTCCACTTTATTAAAGGGGATTTTAGATGGTGTTAAATCAGTAAAAAGGGTAAAAAACATACCGCTGTTTGTGTTCCACACTGTTTTTATTTGGATCATGTATTTTATGGCTAACTATTTCTGCTTTTTTGCTTTGGACTCTACCTCAGGACTAGATGCAAAAGCAGGGTTATTTATTTTAGTCATAGGCGGCCTTGGCATGTCGGCACCAGTACAGGGCGGCATTGGTGCCTATCACTGGATCGTTTCACGCGGGTTAATGATCTATGGAATTGCAGAAACAGAAGGCATTGTTTATGCAACAGTGGTTCATGGATATCAAACCGTTTTGGTTATAGCTCTTGGAGCAATTGGTTTTTTTGTATTAATGGCTACTGGTAAAAAAAGCAAAGTTAATGATGGACTACAGGCAAATCATTCAAAGTAAAATTTTCGAACGCACCTCCCTGCAAAGGCAATTAAGCATTTGGAAGCTGCAATCAAAAAAAATTGTTTTCACCAATGGCTGTTTCGATATTTTACACAAAGGCCATGCGGATTACCTGGCGCAGGCAAAAGGATTTGGTGATATATTAGTTGTAGGGCTTAATGCCGATTCCTCTGTTAAAAACCTTAAAGGTGAAAATCGTCCGATAAATAACGAAGATGCACGCGCCTTTTTACTGGCATCATTGCATGTGGTGGATGTGGTTATACTTTTTGACGAGCCAACACCGCTGCAGCTAATCACGTGGGTGCAGCCTGATGTGTTGGTAAAAGGTTCTGATTATAAACCAGAAGAAATGGTGGGCTATGAAGTGGTTAAACAAAAAGGCGGCACGGTTGC
>JAYTNW010000127.1:0-4743 GCA_043748115.1 Bacteroidota bacterium
GTCACCACACCTGGGCTAACTTCTAAAAAATAGCTTCCATTTTCATCAGTGTTAACGGCATTGTTTGTTGAAGTATAAACAGTAACCCCGGGTAAGGCCTGGCCAGATTTGTCGTCTTTAACAAGTCCGGTGACGCCAGTTTTTTGTGAAAATGAAGGGAGAAAAGCAATACATGAAATAAAAACAAGGGCAATGGTTTTTTTCCAAATCATGCTTTCTTCGTAGCTTTAGCGTTTGATATGTGCAAACCTAAAATAATACTTTAACATACCCAACAACATTTTTTATAATTTTTAATGACCCATGAGCAGTTTGAAGTATCAGATAGGCCTTACCTGTATTGCCGGAATTGGAGATTCGTTAGCAAAAAATTTAGTGAGTTATTGCGGTGGCGCAGAAGCTGTTTTTAAGGAACGGAAACAGGCTTTGCTAAAAATACCAGGAATAGGCGAGGGGATTGCGAACAAAATTATTGAAGGCAGAGGTGAGGCTTTGAAACATGCCGAGGAGGAATGCCTTTTTGTGGAGAAGCAACAAATAAAACATTTGTTTTATACGGAAAAGGATTATCCGCAGCGGTTAAAAAATTGTGTGGATTCTCCTGTGTTGATTTATTATAAAGGCAATATTAATTGGAATGCGAATAAAATTTTAGGTGTTGTTGGCACGCGCAATTCAACAGACTATGGCAAAACCATTTGCGACCGTTTAATGGATGAATTAAAAAATCATAAGGATCTGGTTATTGTAAGTGGTTTAGCTTATGGCATTGACATTTGTGCGCATAAGTCGGCATTAAAAAACGATATTTCGACAGTGGGAGTGGTGGCTCATGGGTTAGATAAAATGTATCCTGCATTACACAAATCAACGGCTGAAAAAATGATGGCTAACGGTGGAGTGGCCACAGAGTTTTTAAGCAACACCAAACCGGACAGAGAAAATTTCCCGAAGAGAAATAGGATTGTAGCAGGGATGTGCGATGCAATTATTGTAATTGAGTCGGCCATTAAAGGAGGGGCGCTTATAACGGCTGAGTTGGCTAACTCCTATAATCGTGATGTGTTTGCAATACCCGGTGATATTGACAAAGAATATTCTGCCGGATGCAACTGGCTTATTAAAACCAACAAGGCAGCACTGGTTCAAACGGCAGCAGATATAGAACGAAACATGAACTGGGATCAAAAAAGCGAAGTAAAATCATCGCCACGCAGGCAACAGCAACTTTTGCTTGATTTGAGTGATGATGAAAAGCTTTTGGTGGATTTTCTTAATGAAAAAAGTAAAGCTAATATTGACACCATTTGTATTCATGCCGGCATACGGGTAAATAAAGTGGCTTCTGTGCTTTTGGGGCTTGAGTTGAAAGGAGCCGTAAAAATGCTTCCGGGAAGAGTTTACGAATTGGTATAAAAAACAAAAGGCCACCTTTAAGGTGGCCTTAGTTTTTTTACTGGGTTAAAATTATTTAACCATTGCAGCAGCTGAATCAACTACTGCGCTAACAGTAGAATCAACAGTTGTAGCAGCCTGTTGTGCAGCAGCAGCAGCTTGGTCAGCAGCTTGTTGTGCAGCAGCAGCGATAGAGTCAGCTTGCATTTTAGCAGCTTCTTCCATTTTAGTTTTTTCTTCAGCAGATGGTCCGCAAGCAACTACGCTAAACATACCTGCAATCATCAGAAGGGCAAGAACTTTTTTCATTGTAATATTAATTAATGATTTGAAATTTGAGCGGCAAAGATAGATTTGTTTATAGGGGTAGTAACGGTTTGAATAAAATATTTTTATGCTCATTATCAGTTGTTTATGTATTATTTTTGCCTTAACAAGAAAAAGAGACATAATTATACGCTCCTAAGGCACAATAATTTAGTGTGTTTGGTAGGTATGTTTTAAACCTTTCGTTTCAAATAATGTTACTTTTGAGACGTTAACAAACCATTTCAACTAAAATTACAGCAATATGTCATTTCAATTACCACCATTACCTTACACAACCACTGCGTTGGAGCCACACATTGATGCCCGTACCATGGAAATACACCACGGTAAACATCACCAGGCATACGTCACCAATCTTAATAATGCCCTAGCAGGTACCGATGCGGAAAACCTTTCCATTGAGGATATTTGTAAGTCAATTTCTAAATACCCAATGGTGGTAAGAAATAATGGAGGCGGGCACTACAACCACTCCTTGTTTTGGACTATTTTATCCCCTAATTCAGGAGGTGCTCCTACTGGTAAATTGGCCGAAGCTATTACCGAAGCATTTGGTACCATGGATGAGTTTAAAACCAAATTCAATGCAGCGGCAACCACACGTTTTGGGTCAGGTTGGGCATGGCTTATAAAAAATGCTGCAGGAAAACTCGAAATCACCTCTACTCCAAACCAAGATAATCCTTTAATGGATGTTGCTGATGTAAAAGGGCAGCCATTGTTGGGGCTCGATGTTTGGGAGCATGCCTATTACTTGAATTACCAAAATCGCAGACCTGATTATTGCGCTGCCTTTTGGAACATCGTTAACTGGGCAGAGGTAGCTAAACGTTTTGAAGCCTAATAACAACACAAGACGTAAAATTTTTAAGGCCTTTCTGTTTACAGGAAGGCTTTCTTTTTATCACATTTCAACGTTTAAAAGTTGTTTTAAAATCAATTTTTCTTCATCGTGTGGGTGAGCTATTTAAAATTTCTTTGCAGAAAGAAGAAAAAATTGCATCCGACAATAAAAGCGGAACCCTTTAGTTATTAAAAAACCACATGAAAAAGGCTTTACGTATTGCTTTACTAATTGTTTGCGTAATAGCAGCCTGCTTTTTTATTCTTGCGGGACTCTCCGTTTTCTTTGAAGACAAGATAAAATCGGTGGTGGTAACGGAAATAAATAAAAGCCTTAGCACGCCTGTTGCTGTTGGCGAAATTAATTTTTCTGTGATCCGGCATTTTCCGTACGCATCGTTACAATTTAAAAATATTGAAGCCAGAGGAAATAGTGTTCAAAATAACAAACAGCCACTGTTAAAAGCAGAAAAGTTTGATCTGTTGTTTAATCTTTTTAGTGTGTTTTATGAAAGCTATGAGTTGAAGAAAATACTGGTGGAGAATGCATCACTTACTATTGTTACCGACAAAAACGGAAATGAGAATTTTGATGTTTTTAAAAAACGGGAGCAGGGGTCCAAGAAGGCAAATGCATCTTTTGAAAAGTGTGATTTAAAAAATGTGAATGTGCTGTTGCAGGATGACAAAAATCATTTGGTGATTGATGCATACATTGACAAAGCAACACTTGCCGGGCATTTTGCTGACGATAAATTTACACTGAGCGCTAAGGGTGAGCTATTGTCAAAAGAGCTTAGTTATGATGACATACATTACCTAAAAAACAAACGAACAAGTGTGGATGCCGCCCTTGAAATTGACAATAAGAATAAATATTATTCCTTTAATCAATCGAGAATAAAGATTGCTTCGTTGGATTTGTTTTTAAGTGGATTTGTAGAAAAAAAAAACGACTCTCGTGTTGATATAAAAGTAAGCAGCAAGCAGGCAAAAGCAAATGAGCTGTTATCCACCCTTCCGGCTTCTTGGATTGCTCCAAAATTGCTGGAGTATAACTATTCAGGAAATGTTTTTTTTGAAGCATCCGTTAAAGGCATTGCCGCAGTAAAAACCCCACCGCTGATAGAAGTGCGCTTTGGAACGCAAGGCACCGATATTATTCCTGATAAAGAAAGTTATGCATTGAAACGGGTGTCGCTAAACGGATATTATACCAATAGGAAAAGCGTTAAAAATCCTGTTTCGTTTTTAAGTTTAAAAGAGATTAAAGCAACACTAGAGGGCAGGCCTGTGAAAGCAAGTATTGAATTAGAAAACTTAAAAAACCCTTGGGTGAACATTGCCATTGATGGAGATGCCGGATTGGCCGGATTAAGCCGTTATTTTCCGACAGAGTTTACTGAACAGCCCAAGGGAAATATTTCTTTTCATGGTACCATAAAAGGAAAAGCCGATAAAAAAGAAACATACCGATCATCGGGCAAAATGACGTTTACAGGAATTGGATTTAAGGTAAAAAATCGTCCCTTAATGGTTAAGGAGGTAAGTGGAATATTAAATTTAGATAACAACCAAGTAAATATTCAAAACATTAAAGGCTTTGCAGGGCAAAGCGATTTTGTTCTTAATGCACAATTGGTAAATTTTTACGGTTATCTTTTTACACAAGGACAAGCGTTATCCATTAAGGGCGATTTACAGTCACAGATGATAAACATAAGCGAGTTTTTGCAAACGGAGAGCAAAAAGTCAGACTCTACAGGGCGTGTTGATTTTCCAGCAGACATTACCCTCAACCTTAATGTACATGCTGTTAAGGCAACCTATCATTTATTTAAAGTTGCAAATTTAAAAGGCAACATCTCCCTTGTCAACAAAATCTTGTCCACCAATTCACTTACCTTCAATGCAGTTGCTGGTAATTTCAGCTTGCAGGGAAGCATTAATGCCAATCAAAAAGATTCGTTATTGATTACCTATCACGCATCGCTATCCAGCATTAATATTCAAAAACTTTTCGCGGAAATGGGAAATTTCGGACAACAAACATTAACTGATAAAAACCTTCGAGGCAATGTAACAGCAGATATTGACTTTGCATCTGTTTGGAGCAAGACCATGAATGTAAACACCAATCGCATTTTTGTCAGCAGCAACATTACCATTGACCAT
>JAYTNW010000128.1:0-5877 GCA_043748115.1 Bacteroidota bacterium
AAAAATGAAAAATTTCCCGGAGGCACGAACGTTTGTCCTACAGCAACAAACTATTTCGGCAGGTGGTGGCGGTGGAGCCTCATCTGCATTACCTGTGCAGTATGTATTGCAGGCTCAAAATTTTGAAAAACTACGTGAAACCCTTCCCCGTTTTATGGAAGAAGCCGGTAAGAGCAAGGTTTTTCAAAATGTAGATGTAAACCTAAAGTTCAACAAACCAGAACTGGATATTACCATTGACAGGGAAAAAGCTAAAAGTTTGGGACTATCGGTAAAAGATATTGCACAAACCATGCAGCTTGCGTTTAGTGGCCAACGTTTTTCCTATTTTGAAATGAATGGAAAACAATATCAGGTGATAGCCCAGTTTGACCGTGCCAATCGTGATGAACCATTGGACTTGAAATCTCTTTACGCACGTAACAACAGCGGTGTGTTAATACAGTTAGATAATGTGGTGAGTATGGAAGAAGAAAGTGCACCTCCACAGCTTTATAATTTTAATCGCTATGAAGCAGCCACCGTTTCTGCCGGACTGGCTCCTGGAAAAACAGTAGGTGATGGTATTGCTGAAATGGACAGAATAGCAAAAATAATTCTTGACGATTCATTCACCACTGCACTTAGCGGTGCCTCTCGTGATTTTGCTGAAAGCTCATCCAATATCGCCTTTGCATTTGGCCTTGCTCTTCTCCTCATCTATCTTATTCTTGCTGTACAATTCGAAAGTTTTATTGATCCGTTCATTATCATGTTCACCGTTCCATTAGCTATTGCAGGTGCTGTTATTTCATTATGGCTTTTCGGACAAACCCTTAATATTTTTAGTCAGATTGGTATTATCATGCTCATAGGCCTTGTTACTAAAAATGGTATTCTCATTGTTGAATTTGCAAACCAGCAAAGAGAGAAAGGTGCGGATGTAATGCAGGCTGTAATGGATGCTTCCGTTGCGCGCTTCCGTCCTATTTTGATGACAAGCCTTGCCACTATGCTGGGTGCATTGCCTATTGCGTTAGCATTAGGTGCCGGTGCCAAAAGCCGTGTGGGTATGGGCATAGTTGTGATCGGTGGGTTGCTCTTCTCTCTTATTTTAACCTTATTCGTTATTCCGGCCATGTATTCCTTTTTATCTCGGAACAAAAAACCAATTGCAACCTATCAGGCATGAGAAAAGTAATTTTAACATTAGCCATAGCTCTTCACTGTTTGGTGATGCAGGCACAAGAAAAATTATCACTGCAACAAGCCATTGAAACCGGTCTTAAAAATAACTTCGGCATATTAATCGCTAAAAACAATGCAGAAATATCGTCTAACAATTTGTCTGTAGGTAACGCTGGAATGTTACCTGCCGTTGATGTGCTTGTGAATCAAAACAACAGCATTACAGATACAAAACAAAAACTAAGCACCGGTGTGGAGTCAGACCGCAACAATGCTACCGGCAACACCTTTTCAGCTTCGGCACAACTGAGCTGGACCATTTTTGATGGCTTTAAAATGTTTGCCACCTATAAAAAACTAAAGGAGCTCAATGCCCTTGGTGAGCTCGCTGCTAAACAACAAATGGAAGCTGCTGTTCAAGATATAATCACCACATATTTTAATGTGGTTAAGCAGCAGGCATTACTCGAAGTAGCCGATGACTCCCGTAACGTTTCAGAAATAAAACTAAATTTAGCTAAAACGAAATATACAATCGGCACCACCTCTAAAACTGAAAACCTGCAAGCGCAAGTGGATAAAAATGCAGATGATGCTCTTTACAAAAAACAAGTGCTCGCCATTGACCTTGCTAAAATCAACCTTAATCGTTTATTAGCCCGTGATGTTAACACTGATTTTAATATTTCAGACAGCATTACCAACATTACAACTCCGGTTTACACGGATCTGGTTGCTCAATTAAAAAGTAAAAACCTCAGCCTTCTCTCTGCTCAGCATTATATTAACGTTTCAGGTTATATGATTAAAGAATGGCAGGGTCAAAGATTTCCTGTGATTGGTGTTATTGGAAATTATACCTATTCAAAATCCAACTCACAAACCGGTGTTTTGCTAGAGAACCGAAGCAAAGGGTTTAATTACGGTTTTACATTGAGCTACAATATATTTAATGGATTTAATACCCATCGCAATATTTCTAATGCGCGTCTGGATCTTGAAAATGCTAAACTTAATTACAACCTTGCACAGTCATCCGTTGAGGGAGAGCTTTTGGCGGCATTTAAAACATTTGAAAGCAACTATGATATTTTAAAAATGCAGCGAGATAATGGTGCATTAGCTTCTGAAAATGTATCAATTGCCTTGGAGCGTTTTCGTGTAGGCACTACAAACGAGTTACTGTTAAAGGAAGCGCAACGAAGTAACGTTGAAGCACAAACCAATCTGGTAACGGCATTGTATGACACCAAGCTGGCTGAAACAGCATTACAAAAATTAACAGGAGATCTTTTAAAATAACGACTTCCGTAAAATTACACCAATTGTTTCCTTACCAAATCCTCAAAGGTGTCACGCTGACGAATGAGTTTTAATTCACCTTTGCTTATCATCACTTCTGCCGGTTTTAGCCTGGAGTTAAAATTACTGCTCATCTCAAAACCATATGCTCCTGCATTGTCAAAACAAAGGATGTCCTCTCCCCTAACTTCATTTAGTACACGATCCCAAGCGAAAGTATCCGTTTCACAAATATTCCCAACCACTGTATAAATTCTTTCAGCGCCCTGTGGGTTGGATAAGTTACGAATGTGATGATAGGCCTCGTAAAACATAGGACGAATGAGGTGGTTGAACCCTGAGTTAACTCCTACAAAAACAGTGGCAGTAGTTTGTTTTATCACATTGGCCTTCACTAAAAAGCTACCGCTCTCACTCACTAAATACTTTCCCGGTTCAAACCAAATTTCAAGTTGACGCTGTGTTTCCTGCTCATATTCTCTTACCACAGCAATCAGCTTCTCTCCCAACAGTGCCACATCAGTTTCCTTATCCTCGGTTTTATATGGTACTTTAAATCCACTACCCAAATCAATAAATCGCAATTCATTAAAGTGTCTGGCAACTTCCAAAAGCACTTCAAAACCTCTGAGAAAAATATCAATATCTTTTATCTCGCTTCCGGTGTGCATGTGTAGCCCATGAACCGTAAGGCCAGTTGTTTTTACCACTCTTTCAATGTGTCTGAGTTGGTGAATGGATATGCCAAATTTACTATCAATATGCCCAGTTGATATTTTATAATTTCCTCCTGCTTCAATGTGCGGATTGATACGGATACAAACCGGATAACTACCGCCAAATTGGTTACCAAATTGTTCGAGGATCGATATATTATCTATATTAATCTTGACTCCAATTTTTTTTGCTTCTACGATCTCATTAAAATCTACGCAATTGGGTGTAAAGAGAATATTTTCAGGAGAAAAGCCTGCTGCTATGCCTAACATGACCTCATAAATGCTAACACAATCTAACGATGCTCCTAATGCATGCAAGTGCTTAAGAATATTAATATTGCTTAGTGCTTTACAAGCATAAAAAAATTTAGTGGGATGTTTGGCAAATGCCTTATTGAGTTTATTGTACTGAAGTGTTATTTTGTCGAGGTCATAAACATACAGCGGAGTACCAAACTCAGCTGCAGCCTTTAAGAGAACGGAAGAATGTTGATTGTGCATTTTTTACCACAATTGATGTGGCAAAGATAATAGCGCAGGTCACAATTTTCTATTTAGGAGATAATTCTATAAAAAAAAATTGATTTGCAATTGATGTTAAGATGCTACATGTGGTAACAGCCGCTAAGCGCATCATGTGTTGGTACTTAAACCCGATACTGCCTTAGCCTGTGGGTAAGCTTGCCAAGCAAACGAGGCATTAGCGGGACTGAAGGTTGTTAGAGGCAGTAAGCTGGTTTACTAAAATACCCATTAGGAATTAACGCAGTAATGTTACGTGTCCTGTTTTTTTATGTACTTGGCCAAAAATATCTTTTGCTACCACTGTAAATACATATACATCTTTTTTGGCTTCTATATTGCCGCCTTTAACCCTGCCATCCCAACCTCTATTGTCACCGTAAAATACTTGTTCGCCCCATCTGTCGCGGACTGTTAAGGTGTATTCAATAATGTTTATTCCTTTGATGTCAAATATTTCGTTGTCGCCATCGTTATTTGGCGTAAATGCATTGGGGACATAGAATGTGGTTATGGGCGCCACATGCACCCAATTAGTGGCAGTATCCATGCATCCGAATGAATTAATTACGGTAAGATTGATGATGTAAGTGCCAGTGTCACCATATGCATGCTGTGGTTCAAAACCCGTTCCTGTGTGTCCATCACCGAATGACCAATTGTAAATGTTTCCACCGGTGGAGTGATTATCAAAAACGATGTAAGGATAAAGAATGGTGGTTTCCTGCGGATCAGGAGTAAAGTCAGCATAAGGACTTGGGTACACCGTTATCGCATTTGGAATGGTATCGGTGTTTACACAACCTGCATCGGATGTTACAGTAAGTGCAACGGGATACACTCCGGTGTTGAAGTAAATGTTTGATGTATTTTGCAATGTATCACTGTTACCATCTCCAAAATTCCAGTACCAGCTTACAACATTGCCCGATGCCACATACGATGAGTCGGTGAAGTTAATGAGCAATGGTCCGCATCCAGCTGCATTATCGAAAGTAAAATGGGCCACCGGATTTGGATTTATAACGATGGTGGCATTAACGCTGTCAACACAACCATAATCAGAAATAGCTACTAAAGTTACGTTGTAGTTTCCCGCAGGAGAAAAAGTGTGATTTGGGTTAATTGCACCGGAAGTTGCACTGTCGCCAAAGGTCCAGTTGTATTGTGTAATGGCTCCCGAAGCAATGGTGCTGGTGTTGGTGAAGCTAACAGGCGCGCCTTCGCAACCTGGGCCTCCAGTAAAACCGGCAACTGGATTAGGATAAACATCTACTTCGGTGCTGTCGAGGGCACGACAACCGAAAGAGTTTTGGGTCATCAGCACTACGGTGTAACTTCCAGGCTGAGAGTAGGCATGTGTTGGAGTAAATTGTGCAGAAGTTGTTCCATCACCAAAACTCCATGCCCAAGACACTACATTGGCTGTATCAGAAACATCCGTAATAGAAATGCCGGTATTAACGCAGTTAGGGGTTATACTGATTTGTGGTTCGGGCAAACGATAAACTTGTATGGTATCATAAAACACATTACTACATCCATAACCAGATGTAACGGTTAGCTGCACTGGGTAAGTGCCTTCTGTAGTATAAATGTGTGATGGACTTTGGCTTTGCGATGTAATACCGTCTCCAAAACTCCAGTTCCAATTTGTTATACTTCCTGCTGCTGCCGTGCTTGCATCAATAAAGGTAGTTTGCTGTAGTCGGCAAATGTTGCTGCTGCTGAAATCAGCGACAGGAGGAGCAAACACCTGAACAGGTTGGCTCACAGAGCTCACGCAGCCTGTATTCGTGGTAACTGTTAACAGCACTGTATAGTTGCCGGGCTGGGTGTAGGTATGCTGTGTGTACTCCAGCGTATCGGTGGTTCCGTCACCAAAGTTCCAGGTGCAGGCAAAGTTAGCGCCACCATTTACCGATGATTGATTATAAAATGAGGTGGCTGTCCCAAGGCAAACGTCAGCCGTTGAGAAGGACGCAGAAGGCAGATCGAAAATATTAATTTCCTGCGATGCCGTATCTATACACCCATTTGACGAAGTAACAACCAATTGTGCAGTAACCACACCCGGTGTTGAAAAAGATACTGATGGATTTTGTTGAGCACTTCCTACTCCGTTGCTGAAACTCCAGTTCCAGTTAGTGATTGTGCCATTGGTGAT
>JAYTNW010000129.1:0-3852 GCA_043748115.1 Bacteroidota bacterium
AGAAATTCAAGCCATCAGAACAGAGAAAGCCCGCAATGATCTTAATCGCGATCAGGCTTTGCTTACTGACCAAAGTATTACACAGCGCCAGTCTGATGACAGCCACTCCACTTATGATGCTGCTGTTAAACAATTGGCAGCGGCACAAGAGCAGGTTGTTCTTTCAGGCACCCAGGCTTTAGCTGCACGTGCATTGATAGAGCGTGCTAAGGCATCCATAGCAACACGCGAAGCCTTGTTACAGCAAGCCGAATTGAAATTAAGTTATGCTGCTATTACTGCACCTGCATCGGGAAGGGTAGGTAAGTGCAATTTAAATCCAGGACAGTATATACAACCGGGTCAAACATTGTTCACCGTTGTAAATAATAATAGTTTTTGGGTGGTGGCAAATTTTAAAGAAACGCAGCTAAGTAACCTGAAGGTGGGTGATGTGGCCAACCTGTTGCTGGACGGATATCCAGATAGAAAAATTACAGGAAAAATAGTTTCTTTCAGCGAAGCCACAGGTGCAAAATTTTCGTTGTTGCCTCCGGATAATGCTACTGGCAATTTCGTAAAAGTAACTCAGCGTGTCCCTGTGCGCATTGAGATAGAAAATGTAAAACAATATTTGGACATACTGAAAGCCGGATTAAGTGTTACGGTTGAAGTGAAAAAATGACCACTGCACAGCCTCAAACTTATCCTACCGGTTTAGCCCGGGCGGTGATTGTAATTACCACCATATCTGCTGCCATTATGGAGCTGATAGACACCTCTATTGTAAACGTTGCTTTAACAGATGTCAGCGGAAGCTTAGGCGCTACTATTGAAGATACTTCATGGATTATTACCGCCTATGCGATTGCCAATGTTATAATTATTCCTATGACGGGTTTTTTTGCGCGTTACTTTGGCAGGAAAAATTATTACATCGCCTCCATTGTTATTTTTACCATAGCATCCTATTTATGTGGTAATGCAAGTTCTTTAGTCGAGCTCATCGCATGGCGCTTTGTGCAAGGCATTGGCGGTGGTGCGTTACTTTCTACTTCACAAAATATTTTGTTCGACACCTTTGAGCCGGCAAAACGGGCTATTGCCTCTGCAATGTTTGGTATGGGCATTGTTTTGGGTCCCACATTAGGGCCTACGCTTGGAGGTTATATCATTGACCACGCTGCATGGCCTTTAATATTTTATATCAACATCCCTTTTGGAATACTCGCAGTAACGTTGTCAATGTTATTTATTGTTAAAAAACCAGAGGAAGAAAATATTAACAGGAAAGCCATTAAAATAGATTATACCGGCATTATGTTGCTTGCTATTGGTGTAAGCTCTTTACAATATGTGCTGGAAAGAGGGCAGGCCGATGATTGGTTTAATAGCAACGTGATAAGCGTTATGACCTTGCTTGCGGCTGGAGGAATAGCTGCATTTATATGGCATGAACTGCGAGATGCTCATCCCGTCATTGATCTTCGGGTAATGAAAGACAGAAACCTTTGGGCAAGCAATGTTCTAACCTTTGTTTGCGGATTTGCTTTGTTCGGTTCTGTGTTTATTTTTCCGGTATTGGTGCAACGTGTATTAGGTTACACTCCAATGGAAGCAGGGATAGGAATTATTCCCGGCTCACTCATAGCTGTTGTGATGATGCCTATCATTGGCGCCTCTATTGGAAAAGGCGTAAAGCCAATTGTTTTTGTGGTGATCGGCTTTTTGGCATTTATCCTTCACGGATATTATTCTGCGCAGGCAAATTTGGATTCGTCTCGTGCGTGGTTTATTTTTCCGCAGTTGCTCAGGGGCGTTGGTGCTTCTTGTTTAATAGTGCCGCTTATTAATCAAGCTGTAATCGGCATCCAACCTAAGGATCTTCCTTATGCAATTTCTCTTACCAATATGTTGCGCCAGTTAGGCGGTTCTTTTGGTATCGCTATCATGAACACCTACATTTCTGGACGCGTAGCTATTCACCGGTCTGATCTTCTCGGTAACTTGTCGCCCTCTGATACAGAAACTGCGGAACGCTTAAAGCAGGCGACCTCTTTCGCCATCAGCAAAGGTTATGATCCTGTTAGTGCCTCAACCTTTGCAAACGGTATGTTAGAAAGAACGCTTAGTCAACAAACCTATTTACTCGCTTACCTTGATGGCTTTTTACTTATCAGTGTATTCCTGATTTGTGCCATGCCGTTTATATTTTTATTACGAACACAGAAACAAGATGCCGCCACTCTTGCACGCGTTGCAGAGGAGGCTCATTAAAAATTATAAGTATGAAAAGATCTTTATTGCTCACCGTGTCGCTACTTTGTTTTTTAAAATCAGAGGCACAACTGCCTGTTGATCCTGCATTAAAACAATTGATATCTGAAGCCATAGCCTATTTCCCAAAATTAAAAGAGGCGGAACTGGCGCACCAAGTGGGTGAGCAACGTTTGGATATTGCGCGTTCGGCATATTATCCCAATGTGAGTTTAAATGCCTCCTACCTTTATGTTGATCCTGTTAGTGAAGCTACCTTTCCTGTCGGACAAAATCAATTTCGGGATTTAAAATTTCAACCCAATAATAATTTTAATGCAGGTGTGTGGTTTAATTATCCTGTGCTTGATTTCGGAAGAGCGTTGTTTTTTGTAAAGAAAGCAAATGAAGAGTTACAGCAAAGCCGATTGGCAGTAGAGTTAAACAAGGCACAACTGGCGGCACAAGTATCATCTATTTATTATAGCCTTACCTATTTTCGTCAGGCTGTAGCCATTGAAGACAGTGTGTTGGCGTATTTAAACGCAAACAGAAACCTTATTGACAGCCGCGTTAAAAATGGAGATGCCTTGCAACTTGACCTGTTAACTGTGCAAAGCACCATTAGCCAAGAGGAAAACAGAAAAGCCGACTTGCAAAATTTTCTAAAAAAACAGATCAACTTGCTTCTCTACACTGCCAATAAAACAGATGTCATTTCACCTGCCGATTATAATTTTCCTGCCATTGCCACCACCACTGCAGATGCTTTAAAGATGATGGAAGGCAACCATGAGTACAAAATTGCAGAAAGCAAAATTCGGGCACAAGAGATGGACATAAAATTAAACAGAGCCAATCAATATCCTGTGATAAGCTTGAATGGCGCAGCAGGTTACAGAAATGGATATCAACCCGAAATTGATGATATGGTTTTAAACGGACAGGCTGGAATAACTTTGAGTGCACCAATTTTTAACGGAAGCAAAGCGCGTAATTCTGTTAAGCTTTCCACGTTGCAACTAAAGCAAACAGAACAAGGTCTTGAAACAGTGAAAAATACGTACATAAGAGACGTTAACCAAGTGTTTGCTGATGTTGATGCTGCCAACGCACATTTGGTGAATGTAGAAACTCAAATCAAACAAGCCAATGCCGCTAACCGCATTGCCACCTCACGCTATGCCAACGGTACAGGCACTCACGTAGATATACTTAATGCAATAAGCAATGTTCAAAGAGCTATGCTGGCCAAAGCGAATTATCAATATCAATTGTGTATTGCACACATTGAATTGGCGAGGGTTACCGGGGCAGCATATTATTAATTTTTTTAATTTTATTTCGAAACATAGAAGCTGAAACCGGCTTTAAACCATCGCCCGGGCTGTTGTATGTTTCCAAAATCTATAAATGGAGTGTCTAAGATGTTGCTGGCTTCCACATACACCGTAATTTTGTTGGTTTGTACTGAGATCCTTCCGTCCATGGTGGCGAAGTCGTTGTATTTTGTTTCAGACGTTTGCCTGGGCTGGTAATAACTTCCTTTTCTTTTTTGATAATTAAAGTACCAGTCTGCAAACACCATGGGCAACAACCGCTGGCGGAAAGAAAAAG
>JAYTNW010000130.1:0-3369 GCA_043748115.1 Bacteroidota bacterium
AGTTTATGTGGCTGCTCGTAAGAGCAAGGTGGTTTCAGGTGATCTGTTTTTTAGAGTTACCCCAATTATCATCAGCATATTGACCTTCGTGACTGTAGTTTATTTTAGATTTAATTAACAGGAATTATCGAATTGATGCAGGAGGAATTTCAAGATATTAAGAAAGTTGAGAATGAATTCAACTTCAAGGAGTTTTTTGTAGAAAAAATATTTCGGTATTGGTATTTGTATGTAATAGCTCTTACTTTAGCCATTGTTGGGGTACGATATTATTTGCGTTACTCCACTCCAATTTATACATCTTCATTATCGCTTTTTATTAATGCGTCTGATAAAAAGGCCGGTGGCGGAGGGCAAGCTATTGATGTTTTGGCGCAAATTGGTACAGCGAATAATTACGGGAACATTGACAATGAAATTGAAGTCATAAAATCGCGGAGTTTACTTACCAGAACCATTCAGCAGCTAAACTTTGGGATTTCCTACTTTTTAGAAGGCGATCTTAAATCTTCTGAACTTTATAAAACCAGCCCATTTGAATTTGTGTATGATTCCGTAAAGTTCACAGGCTATAATCGTCCGTTACACATTAACATTTTAGATGGAGAGCGATACGAATTAAGTTTTGAGATGCCCTCTCATGACGAGCCGGTAAAACAGATTTGTAATTTCGGAAAAATTAATAAGACCAAAATTGGGGACATTGGCATCATCGTCCCAAAGGCAAGTGATTTGTTTATGTTTAAAAATTCCTCATACACCAAGAGGAGATATAAAGTGGTTATTAATGATGAAGATGCCCTTGCTTCTCGTTATGCATCAGGCATGATCATTGAAAATATAAAAGGAACGCGCATCATCAAAATATCTACAGAAGGTGCTGTGCCTCAAAAAAATTGCGACTTTTTAAATACTCTGGTTGATGTCTATTTGTCGAGCGGAGTTGAAAAGAAAAATGAAGACACGAAAAGATCGCTTAAATTCATTGACGATCAAATTGCCTTAATAAACAAGGATCTGAATGAAAGTGAATCATCGCTTGAAGAGTACAAGATGAACAGCGGGTTTCTTGACCTCGGAAATCTTTCTACCACCATAAGCTCGCAAAGCAGTGATCTTCAGAACAGCATTTCAACCATGAGTGTTCAGATTAGTTTTCTCAATTACCTAGAAGATTATATTAAGGCTGACAAGGATTTGAAGAGTTTATCGCCCAGCAGTTATGTGGTTGATGATTTCCTTTTGAAAAAACTCATTAGTGACCTTAGCGATTTACAACACAAACGCAATTCAGTTGCCAACATTACCAAACAAGATAATCCTTTAGTAAGAAACCTTGAAAAGCAAATACAAACCACGCGCTTACAATTGCTTGAAAACATACAAAGTTTAAGAGAAGGTATAAACGCAACAAAAAAGGAAACCAGGGATCAGCTGGCAGCAGTACAAGGGCAAATGCGAAAAATGCCTAAGGCAGAAAAAGATTTGGCCAGTATAAAAAGGCAAGCAACCATTACAGAGGAGCTATATATTTATCTGTTGCAAAAAAGAGCAGAAGCAGCAATTCTGTTAGCATCTACTATTTCTGATAGCCAGGTAATTGATGCTGCACGTACTCCAAAATCACCGGTTAAGCCTGTTAAAAGTATGGCCTATACGCTTGCCGTTTTATTGGGGCTGCTTTTACCGGCCTCTATCGTGTATATTAAAGATACCATTGACGACCGTATAAAAAGTAAATCAACTCTGGAGCGAGAAACAAAAATACCTATTTTGGGAATCGTGGGTTTTAGTAAAGACACCTCAAATGTTGTAGTAGATAAGCCCCATTCACAATTAGCTGAGTCTTTCAGATCCATTCGCACCAACCTGCAGTTTTTCCAAGGCAACAAGCCAAAAAACACCATGCTCATCACCTCTTCCATTAGTGCGGAAGGAAAGAGCTTTTGTGCCATTAACCTGGCAATGATTATTGCCTCCACTGGTAAAAAAACCATTATGGTAGGCTGCGATTTACGCAAGCCTCATCAGTCAAAAAACTTTAATCTTACCTCATCAACAGGTCTTAGCAACTACCTCATTGGCAGTGCTACAGAAAGTGAGATTATTCAACGGTTAGATAATTCTAATTTAGATATCATACTTTCAGGACCAAAGCCTCCTAACCCGTCTGAAATATTATTAAATGACAGGATGAAAGCGTTGATGGAAAAACTCTCGGCTGAGTATGATTATGTAATTCTTGACTCCCCTCCCATTGGCATCATAAGCGATGGTTTACAACTGGCACGTTTTGCAGATGTTACCATTTACATTGTTAGACAAAATACCACCCGTAAACAACACCTTAAATTTGTTAACGAGCTTTACTTGGATGGAAAGATCAGGAACCTGTGCATACTTTTTAATGCTGTAAAATCTTCAGGAAACTCATCTTACGGTTATGGTTACGGCTATGGTTATGGGTATGGATACGGATATGGCTATGGCTATTTTGAAGAGGATAAAAAACAACCCGAAAAAAATAATTGGTTAACCAAGGTTAAACTCTTGTTTACATCTCGAAAAGCTTAGCGGTAATTTATTTTTTTTGTATGGAAAATCTGCGTGAGAAGACCTACAAGGCAATGAGCTTTGATATGCTGGGGAGGTTTTCTAAGCAAGGGGTTAGCTTTTTACTTACACTGGTTTTGGCAAGGCTGTTAAACCCAAAGGACTTTGGGCTACTAGCCATGGCCAACGTGGTGGTTAACATCTCAGCGGTATTCAGTGATCTTGGACTAAGTAGCGCCCTCATACAAAGAAAGGACATAACAGACGATCACTATGGGTCTGTATTTTATTTAAATATTTTTACCGGACTGTTGTTTGCCGTTTTGTTGTTTGTACTCTCCTCTCCTATAGCCACCTTTTATGAACAAGAGCAAATTAAAAATGTGCTTCGTTTGCTATCCTGCACCTTTATCATTAATTCGTTTTGCAACGTAAGAAGAGCTTGGCTGAGGAAAAACCTGAAATACAAAACCATAACGGGGTCAACTGTTTTTTCGACCATCTTAGGTGGGCTAATTGGTATTCTGCTCGCTTTCTTAGGCTACGGAGTGTGGAGTCTTGTGGCTCAAACCATTTGCTCAGCCATTATTGCCAACATCTACATTTACTATTACACGGACTGGAAGCCAAAACTTCATTTCAAACTAAAGGCTATTAAAGAATTGTGGGGATTTAGTTTTTACATGTTTCTATCCTACGTCATGAATGTTGTTTTTAACCAGTTGGACTATTTAATGGTAGGTAAACTTTTTTCTCCTGCTACATTGGGACATTATCTAAGGGCAAAATCACTTAACAGCCTCATTAACGACTACA
>JAYTNW010000131.1:0-3658 GCA_043748115.1 Bacteroidota bacterium
AACAGTTGTAAAAATGATGGCGAATAAATGATAAATGGGGGTGAGGTTAGTGTTGCAAAAATGCCGTAAACTATATAGCGTTGCTTAACCGATAACAAACGATTAAAAAAGGATAAGGTGTTCGTTAAGCCCCACTTTTCTATCACATTTACACAAGGGTGCAATGAAATGGTGATAAAATGCGCTTGCACGCCTCGCAATTGCCGCTACACTTTATGTAATTATCATTGCAGCGAAAAGATATAAAACTGTAATTAGGCCTTCTGTTGTTAAGCCAGGATTAAGCAACCCTGCAGCTCAATTAACCATCACGTCACATAAGTAAAATAGTGACGTTCTTCAGGCAAGTAACATTACAACTCAGTTATCTGGTCTTGACATAAGATTAAGTATAACTGCACCAACCTTAACTATCGCTGCATCCGCATAGTTTTCTCACTTAATCACATTTAATATGTAACCCTCCTGGGTAAACATCCGTTAAACTCAGTATTAGTTTATCATTTAACCACATTTCTTAAATAATCACTTAATCACTTAAAAATGGCAACAGCTAATACATTACCGGCAAGGCAAAACAACAAGCTGCAAAGCATTAAAAAAACTGCAAAGCCTCAAGCGGCAAATTTCAACTCTGAAATTGAGCATGCATGGCAACTATACCGCGAGCAGTTGCAGCGCAATTTTGAACTTATGCAAATTATTACCGAAATGCAAAAAACAATCGGTCAATCAACCATCATCAATTTGCAACCGGCACCCGTAGTGCAAAACCAGCAGGTAGAAGAGAAAACGGATGAACGCGAACAGCTCCCTGAGTTAAAATCCATCCCGATGAAGCAATTTAAAAAGTTGCTTCAAATTTATGAGCTTACAGTTGTCCCTACCAAACGGAGCGATGCTGTGCAAAGCCACCTTGAACTTATGTATGCATTATTCCAGCTACAGGAAGCATATCCTGAAAAACTCTACATGCAAATGGGTATCCCCGATTCATCAGGCTACCGTTACGTGCGCATGCTGCAGCAGGCTAACCTGGTAAAACACAGCCGTGGCAAACTTATGCTTACCAAAAGTGGACAGGCCATGATGACGGCTGAGTTAAATACACCACAAGATGCGTTGCAGTTAATAACCATACTCAAATCGCAAGGCACAATTTATGATTACCAAAACACCTTTGCAGTTGAGAATTGGTTTGCAGCAAATGGTACTCAAGTGTAACCATTTCAACATCTTTTCTTCTTTCATAGCACTTATTGCAGCTCGGGCCATCCCCATAGGTTATTAACATTGGCTATCTCATAAGTTCATAGAGTCAGACCACGTAGTATTTTACTGTACCCTACTTTTGTTCAGCAAATAAAACTATATTACTGAAATGAAAAAATTACTCACCTTAATGGCCGTTGCCGGAATGTTCTCCTTAGTTGCTTGCGGCCCAAGCGCAGAAGAAAAAGCTGCTGCTGAAAAAGCAACCCAGGACTCAATTGCTAATGCAGAAGCTCAAATGAAAGCTGCTGAAGAAGCTGCTATGGCTGCTAGCGCTGCCGCTGCAACTCCTGACTCTTCTGCTGCTCCAGCTGCTGACACTGCTTCGCACGAAGGTCACAGCCATTAATCAGTATAAAATTTAACGGAAAGGTCCCTGTTCGAAAGTTCAGGGACTTTTTTATTCACCGCATTTATCACAACCTTGTTTAGGTTTCATCAAAAGGCGCACTAAGTAAATAGCTGCCGCAATTACTACCACAAAAACAACAACGTCTTGCCAGTTCATGGCATAAAATTACAGCTTTTAAAGCTAAATTTGCCGCGCCTCCCGTTGAGGCTGTTTATAATCTATGGATCGCATGAATTTTGACAGAAAACAATTGTCTGATGAGCTGTTGCTTCGCCTTTACCGCGAACTGATACGCCCCCGCATTATTGAAGAAAAAATGATGGTGCTGTTGCGCCAGGGAAAATTGGCTAAATGGTTTTCCGGAATTGGGCAGGAAGCCATTTCAGTGGGAGCAGCCATGGCACTGCACAGTGATGAATATATTTTACCCATGCACCGTAACCTGGGTGTGTTCAGCGTAAGGGATATTCCTTTAAGGCGTTTGTTTTCACAATGGATGGGAAAGCCGGGGGGATTTACCAAAGGACGTGACCGCTCTTTCCATTTCGGCACACAGGAGTATAACATCATAGGGATGATATCCCATCTCGGCCCTCAATGCGGCATTGCAGATGGAATTGCATTAGGTAATGTGTTAAAACAAAACAATAAAGCAACCATCGTTTTTTCAGGCGATGGAGGTGCAAGTGAAGGTGATTTTCATGAGTCGGTAAATGTTGCTGCCGTGTGGAATTTACCCGTAATTTTTATTGTAGAGAACAATGGCTATGGGTTGTCAACACCTTCGAGCGAGCAGTTTAAATGTAAAAGTTTTGCCGATAAAGGCATAGGTTACGGCATTGAAGGATTGAGCGTGGACGGGAATAATATTTTGGAGGTTTATACTAAACTCACTGATTTGTTAAGTGATATAAGAAAAAATCCAAGGCCTGTTATTTTTGAGGCACGCACATTCAGGATGCGCGGCCATGAAGAGGCTTCGGGTACCAAATATGTGCCGCAACAATTGTTTGATGAGTGGGGTGCAAAAGATCCTATTTTGAATTATGAGCAGTTTCTTTTAGCTGAAGGTATTTTAACTCAGGAGGTGATGGCGCAGTATAAGAACGCTATTAAAAATGAAATAGAACAGGGGCTTGAAGTAGCCTATGCAGAGAACGAACCGGAAGCTGATACTTCCTTAGAGGTAAATGACCTGTTCGCTCCGGCCGGAAATGTTCCCGTTATTCCTCCGGGAGGTACGTCTACTGATAAAAGATTTTTAGATGCACTTACTGATGGAATGAGACAAGCCATGCAACGACATGCTAACTTAGTTATCATGGGGCAGGATATTGCAGAGTACGGTGGCGTTTTTAAAGCAACACAGGGATTTGTGGAAGAATTCGGAAGAGGCCGTGTGAGAAATACTCCCATTTGCGAGTCCGCCATTTTAGGTGCGGGATTAGGTTTGGCCATTAACGGTTACAAGTCCATTGTTGAAATGCAGTTCTCTGATTTTGTTACCTGCGGATTTAACCAGATTGTAAACAACCTTGCAAAAACCCATTACCGCTGGGGACAAAATGCTGATGTTGTGGTGCGTATGCCCACTGGTGCGGCAGTAGGAGCAGGACCTTTCCATTCGCAATCTACTGAAGCATGGTTTTTTCATGTGCCCGGTTTAAAAATTGTGTACCCCGCTTTTCCGGCTGATGCCAAAGGCCTGTTGGCTGCTTCCATTGAAGACCCTAACCCAGTGATGTATTTTGAACACAAAGCTTTGTACAGGAGTGTGACAGGGCCGGTACCTGATGATTATTTTACCACTGAGATTGGTAAGGCTAAACTGATCAGGGAAGGTAATGACCTTACTATTGTTACCTACGGCCTGGGAGTACATTGGGCAATGGAGGCTTTGGATGAGCAAAAAAATATTTCAGCCGACCTCATTGATCTTCGAACCTTGCTGCCATGGGACAGAGAAGCGGTTTTGAAATCAGTGAAAAAAACGGGTAAGGTGATCGTTTTTCACGAAGACACTTTAACCGGTGG
>JAYTNW010000132.1:0-6228 GCA_043748115.1 Bacteroidota bacterium
TGCTATTAAAGTAGCCGCATTAGACTATGGCAGTGCCTTGTTCAACAGAATAGAAAATGTAGATATACCCAACGAGAACAAGTTGCTTTTTGAAACACAAGGCAGCCCGTATGCCAAAAGGCTAAAGGGAATAGTTTCACTCTACGAAAAAATAAGCAAAGAAGTAAGCGAAACACTAAAAAGCAAAATGTTCCCCATTGTGCTTGCCGGTGACCACAGCACAGCAGGCGGAACCATTGCAGGAATAAAGGTAGCTTATCCAAAATCAAGGCTGGGTGTAATTTGGATTGATGCACATGCTGATTTGCATTCGCCTTACACCACCCCAACCGGTAACGTGCATGGCATGCCGCTAGCCGCGACACTGGGTGAAGACAATGCCACCAATAAAATGAACAAACCTGACAAAGAAACCATTGACCTGTGGAACAAACTAAAAAAAGTAGGCGGTATGACGCCAAAAATTACCTATAAAGATCTGGTGTTTATTGGTGTTAGGGACATTGAGCCCGAGGAATCATACCTCTTGAAAAAGAACAAAGTTCGAATGTTCTCTACTTCCGATGTAAAGCGAAATGGTGTCGAGAAAATTGCGCGTGATGCCTTAGCTCATCTTTCACATTGTACCCACATTTACATTTCCTTTGATGTTGACAGCATGGACAGTTCCATTTCAAAAGGAACTGGAACCCCGGTAAGAAACGGCATTACTGAAAAAGAAGCAGGAAGTTTGTGTGTGCGCCTTATACAAAATGAAAAAGTTTGCTGCTTTGAAATTGCTGAAGTAAACCCCACACTTGACAAAGAAAACCTCATGGCAGAAAACACCTTTGAAATTTTACAACGTGTAGTAAGCCAAATCACTTACTAAAAACATTAAACTAAATTAGTCATATGATAAATTTAATGATGAAAAAATCATTTACACTTCTTTTAATAGTTTGCCTTCAAATTTCCCTTACACAAGCCCAACCTGTGGTGGTAGGCACTGGCACCGGGATTTCCGTTTTTAGCCCTATTAACCGCAGTTACGATTACTGTGTTTACGAAGTGATCTATTTGGCAACAGAAATTAATACAACCGGCCCTATTGGCGCAATTGGTTTTGAAAGGGTGGATGGCACCAATACGGATTCAATAGAAAACGTAAGCATTTACCTGAAACACACAACTGCATCAACACTTGCTGCCTCTAATTTTTCCACTACCGGTTACGCATTGGTTTTCCAAGGAAAATGGCCTAATACAACAGGTGCTGGTTGGAGAGAACGATTGACAGATTCTGCATTTGTTTACAATGGAACTGATAACCTTCAGGTACTAATTGTAAAAGATTACCAGCTTGCCATTGCAAACACACCTGTTACCCCACGATGGTATTACACTAACTCTACCACAGGCGACAGGGCACGGAGGTATTTTGGTGGCACACCGATAACTACTTCTACATCTTTAACCACAACATCGTTCACCAGCAATTGTCGCATAACATTTGGAACCGTAGGAACTGTTGAAATATCACCAAATCGCTTTTCCGTTTACCCTAACCCCTCTAAAGGAAATATTAATTTTAAGTTTGCTGATGCCACCATAAACAATACATCTTTGGAGATCATAAACGGTGTAGGTCAAAGAATATATTTTAACGAAAACGTTCCTTCAATTTTAACATTGAACCATCTACTTGCAGGGATATATTTTTACAGCATAAAAGCTTCTCATGGCGAAGAATACTTATCAGGAAAATTTATTGTTGATTGATTTGATAAACTTGTTTCCAACTTTTGGCGATTACCGTCAACGAAAAGGTTCTGCTGATATAAGCCATTACCCATCAACTATTTTTAGTTTTTAAAATGACAGAAGCACCTGCAATGTTTAGTGTGATGGAACAATTTTATACCATCCAAGGTGAAGGGTATAATACGGGAAAAGCTGCTTATTTTATTCGATTGGCCGGATGCGATGTAGGTTGCGTGTGGTGCGATGTGAAAGAGTCGTGGGATGCTGACCTTCATCCTGTTTTAACTATTGATGCGTTACTTAGCAATATACAAAAGCACCCTGCAAAAAATGTGGTTATAACAGGTGGCGAACCGGCCATGTACGATCTTACCTTGCTCACCAACGCACTTCATGAAAATGGATACAACATTTGGATTGAAACCTCAGGCGCACATACGCTAAAAGGTTACTTTGATTGGATTTGTTTATCGCCAAAAAAATTTAAAGCACCGCTTCAAGAAAACTTAGAGGCAGCAGATGAATTAAAGGTTGTGGTATTTAACCGATCTGACCTTGAGTGGGCAGAAAAAAATGCTGCCCTTACTAAAAACGGATGTAGGCTTTACTTACAACCTGAGCATGGAAAATTTGAGACCTCTACCCCACTCATCATTGATTATGTAAAGCAACATCCGCAGTGGCAAATTTCTTTACAGACGCATAAAATCATACAGGTACCATAATTGATCTTTTGCAACCACGCATTTATCTCCATTAAGATGAAAATAAAAATAGCATATCTTTTTTTTATAGTAGGCATACTGGCAGTAAGTGTTTCCTGTCATGCCCAGAAACAAACCTACACTACCACCTCTTCCAAGGCGATTAAAAACTTAGAGAGTGCTTTAAAATATTACGACTCCCGACAAACGGCAAAAGCACTGTCTGAGGTAGAAGATGCTATTAAAGCCGACCCTAATTTTATTGAGGCACACATGCTTAAAGGAGATCTTTTAGCCGATCAGGACGACAAAGCCGCTGCCATTGAAAGTTACAAAAAAGCAATTGCCATCAATCCTCGTTTCTTTCCAAATAATTTTTATTCGATTGGGCGGTATGAGTTGGAGCTTGCCCGTTACACCGATGCCCTATCGCACTTTAATGCGTTTGTGCAAATGCAAAATGCCAATCCTGAAAAAAAGGAAGAGGCGAAAAGATTTATAGCCTCATGTGAGTTTGCAATTGTTGCCTTAAAAAATCCCGTACCCTTTACCCCGATTAACCTGGGTACTGCAATCAATTCAGAGTTTGACGACTACTTTCCTTCATTGACTGTTGATGAAAAAAAGTTGTTGTTTACCAGAAGAATAAAAAGCGAATTATATGAATGGCAGGAAGATTTTTTTGTAAGCAACCGTGGTGCTGACGGAAGCTGGCAACCTTCGTTTAATGTTGGGCCTCCTGTTAACACAGAGTTAAATGAAGGCGCTCCATCATACAGTGCTGATGGCCAATTAATTTTTTTTACTGGCTGCGACCGTCCTGGCGGTAATGGGTCGTGCGACATTTATTACGCCCGTAAATTTGGAGACAAATGGGGTAAGCCCATCAACCTGGGGCCACCAGTAAATACCGGTGCATGGGAATCGCAACCTTCCTTTGCCAGTGATGGTAAAACATTGTATTTTGTTAGAGGTGGTGGTGCGCGCACGGGTGGTAAAGACCAAGACATTTACATGAGTCAGGTAACGGAAAAAGGTTGGAGTGCACCTGTTAAACTTCCTGCCAACATTAACACCGTTGGTAAGGAAGAATCTGTTTTTATACATCCCGATAACCAAACACTTTATTTTATCTCTGACGGTCCTCCCGGAATGGGTGGTAGCGATATTTTTATCAGCAAACGGAAACCTGATGGTGCATGGGGTGATCCTGCTAACCTCGGCTACCCTATCAACTCATCTGATAACGAAACAGGATTGATTGTAAGTCCTAAAGGCGACAAGGCGTATTTCAGCAGCGCACGCAGTGGCGGACAGGGTGGTCTTGACATTTATTCCTTCGATCTTTACGACAAGATAAAACCGCAGCCTGTAACCTATGTAAATGGAAAGGTGAGCGAGAAAGAAACCAACAAGCCTTTAGAAAGCAAATTTGAAATCATTGATCTTGAGAGCGGGCAAACTGTGGTTGAATCATACTCGGACAAGCAAAACGGTGAGTTTTTAGTTACCCTTCCCGCTGGAAAAGAATATGCGCTAAACGTTTCAAAAAAGGGATACCTGTTTTATTCGGATCACTTTGAAGTTAAAACGCCAGCTGATGCAACACATGCACACCAACTTGACATTAAGTTAAGTCCGGTTAAACAAGGAAGCACTACTGCTCTAAACAACATTTTTTTCGATACCAATTCTGCTGAGCTCAAGCCCGCATCAAAAACTGAATTACACAAACTCATTGCTTTCCTCAAACAAAATCCAACAGTAAAAATGGAAGTAGGCGGCCACACCGACAATGTGGGTGATGACAAAGCCAATCTTACCCTTTCAGAAAAAAGAGCCAAGTCGGTTGCTGATTTTCTTACCACTTCAGGAATTGAGGCGATGCGAATTACCTCTAAGGGTTATGGGGAAACAAAACCAGTAACAGAGAATAACACCGATGAGGGCAAGTCTAAAAACAGGAGAACGGAGATTACTATTGTATCGGTAAATTAAAAAAACCTAAACAATTTTTATAAGTACGGTTGCGTTAGTTTAGAAACTAACAAAAATCACTCTTATGAAAAATGTCAAAAATGTTTTTGTGTTGGCACTACTGTTGCCCGTATTTTTTTCGTGCAAAAAAAACAATGACGACTGTCCGTCTCCCAACGACTCAACCATTGTGAGTTATGACAATTACTCCCAGCTTAAAGTGGGAAACTACTGGATATACCAGATTTTTAATTTAGATTCATCAGGAAATGCTGTGGCAACAAATGCTTATGACAGTAGCTGGATAGACAGGGATACTGTAACCAATGGCAAAACTTATTATTTCCGAAGAAGCGTTAACACCCTTAGTACAACAGACGGGTGGTTTCGTGATTCATTACATTACATTACAACTATTTCAGGAGAAATAAACTTTTCGTATCAGGATTTTAATACCGTTTTTAAAAGTTATTATTTAAATGCGAACCCATTTGACACTATAGCTTTTGTTACCGTTAAAATGAGTGATCCAAATTTTATTAAGAACACTCCATTGGGCAATTATGTAACTCAAAATTTCAAAACCAATTATGACATGTTCCCCAATTGGTCTTCAGCCGGAACACCGAGAAGCATAAACGTTCGTTATGCTAAAAATGTTGGTATTGTGTCGGAAACACTACTTTTCTTCGCCAGTACTCCTACCTACCAAGAAAGAAGATTGGTGAGGTATTACGTGCATTGATATTGTGCCGTAATACAAAAAAATATTGTGAACTGCTTGTTGAAAATTTTTTAAAATTAAATATTCAACGACACGCACAACAAATGAATATTTTTGTGCCATGGAAGAAAATGTGGAGGCCGGAAGAAGTGCCCGAAAGAAGCCCGTATCAAAATCGTTCACCAGTCAGCAAATAGCTATAGGATTAGGTAAAGTTCCCCCTCAGGCTGTTGACATGGAAGAAGCCGTTTTGGGTGCACTAATGCTTGAAAAAAATGCCCTCACTGCCGTTATTGACGTTTTACATCCCGAGTGTTTTTATAAAGAATCTCACCAAAAGATATTTAAAGTTATACACGAGCTTTTTCATAAAGCAGAGCCAATAGACATTTTAACGGTAACTCACGCGCTAAAAAAAGCAGGGGAGCTGGAAATAATTGGGGGTGCGTTTTATATAACGCAACTTACTAACCGCATCGCCTCTGCTGCCAATATCGAGTTCCATGCACGGATCATCTTGCAAAAATTTATTCAGCGTGAGTTGATACGCATTAGCAGCGAAACCATTAAAAATGCATACGAGGATACATCGGATGTATTAAAAATGCTGGATGAAGCGGAGCGTAATTTGTTTGCCATTGCAGAAGGTAACATCCGCAGAAACTACGAGGACATGAGTTCGCTGATCTCAAAGGCCATAAAAGAAATTGAGATAGCAAGCAAACAAACTCAAGGTATTACGGGTGTGCCAAGTGGCTTTACAGAACTTGACAGGGTAACAGCGGGATGGCAAAAATCAGATTTGGTGATTATTGCAGCACGACCGGGTATGGGAAAAACTGCTTTCGTATTATCCCTTGCCGCCAATGCTGCTGTTAAATTTAAACACCCCATCGCTTTCTTTTCGCTGGAAATGTCCAGCATTCAATTGGTAAACCGTTTAATTTCTTCTCAAACAGAAATTTCATCAGAAGCGATTAAGAAAGGACAGTTAGCCGACCATCAATGGGAGCAACTTAATAGCAAAATTGTGCCGCTAACCACAGCCCCACTTTACATTGACGACACACCTGCACTCTC
>JAYTNW010000133.1:0-1933 GCA_043748115.1 Bacteroidota bacterium
CCCTCCATCTGTTATCTGATTAATTTTTTTTGTAGCAGCCATCACATAATAGTGATGCGGTGCAAATTCTTATTTCAGTTAACACCATTAAAATAATTATTCTAATGAAAAAGAGCATATACATTATGGCATTGCTTGCCATGATTTGCGGCAAGACATTGTCATCACCCTTCTTGTCGCCAGAAAACAATACCCTCACTGGAAAAATAACAGACCTAAAAACAGGCGAACCCATTGCAGGTGCCACCATTTATTTTCCCGATCTTAAAGCAGGTGCATCATCAGATGGCCAAGGAAATTACAGCATAAAAAACCTGCCCTCTGCAACTTTAACTGCACATGTAAATTTTTTGGGCTACAAATTAATTTCGCAGCGCATTGACCTTTCTACCACCACCGTTAAAAATTTTGAAATGGAAGAAGCCGTGGCCGAGCTCCATGAAATTGTGGTTACAGGACTATCAGAAGGCTCAGAAAAAAACCGAACGGCTACACCCATAACAACCCTTTCGGCTATAGAGCTAACGCAAATTGCCGCTAGTAATATTATTGATGCCGTGGCCACAAAACCAGGAATTTCGCAGGTAACAACCGGTGTGGGAATTTCTAAACCTGTAATTCGTGGCTTGGGCTATAACAGAGTGGTGGTGGTAAATGACGGCATTCGCCAAGAGGGGCAGCAATGGGGCGATGAGCATGGCATTGAAGTGGACGAGTTTTCGGTAAACAAGATAGAGATACTAAAAGGCCCGGCCAGTTTATCTTATGGCTCTGATGCCATGGCAGGTGTCATCCATCTTATTACCGCACCCACGTTGCCCGAAGGAAAAACACAAGCCACACTTCTTGCCAACTACCAAACCAACAATGGAATGATGGCTTACTCAGGTAACGTAGCCTTTAACCATAAAGGCCTTATTGGCGACATTCGTTTTAGCAACAAAAGTGCTCATGCTTACCGCAATAAATATGATGGCTATGTGCTCAATTCCGGGTTTACAGGAAATACCTTAAGCGGCATTTTGGGGATAAACAGATCTTGGGGCTACTCTCATTTGCATGTTAGCGCATATCATTTAACTCCGTCCATTATTGAAGGGGAGCGTGATAGCAGCACAGGTAAATTTGTTAAACCGGTAGCAGTAAATGACAGCATTGCTGATGTAGAAATTGCTTCGCCAGAAGATATGAAAACGTACGATCAACTGGTGCCGTATCAAAAAATACATCATTATAAAGCTGTGTTAAACAACAGTTTTATACTGGGAAAAACAAACCTAAAAGTGATTGCCGGGTGGCAGCAAAACAGGCGACAAGAATTTGGTGATGTACTGCAGCCCGATACTTATGGTTTGTACTTTCTCATGAATACTTTTAACTATGATGCCAAACTTTCACGAAGGCTTAAAAATAACACAGACGTTTCCGCAGGAATAAATGGAATGTACCAGCAATCACAAAACAAAGGTTCTGAATTTTTGGTGCCTGAATACAACCTCTTTGACATGGGAATATTTATTACGGCAAAAAGAAATTTCGGGAAGCTAGACCTTAGCGGAGGCGTTAGACTAGATAGCAGAAGCGAAAAAGGAAAGTCGCTATTTATTGACGAGGAAGGTAAAGAAACCTCAGCTAACACAGCCGGAGCCTTAAGCCAGTTTTCAGCGTTCAGCAGCACGTTTAGTGGCATGTCAGGAAGCTTGGGAACTACTTGGCAATTTACTGAGAGCGTGTACACGAAGTTAAATGTTTCAAGAGGCTTTCGTGCACCTAACATTGCCGAACTGGGCGCCAATGGCGAGCATGAAGGCACCGGGCGGTATGAAATTGGCGACAGCAAACTAAAACCAGAGAACAGTTGGCAGGCAGATTACGCTGTGGGAATAACCACGCCACACCTTACTGCGGAGGCTAATTTGTTTTACAATGTGAT
>JAYTNW010000134.1:0-3366 GCA_043748115.1 Bacteroidota bacterium
TATATATCCTTCTTTGGCTTCACGGTCAGCGCGATTGGCAGCAACTTTCTGTCCTTTTTTACGCAACTCATCAATGGCTTTTTCAAAATCGCCATTGGCTTCAACCAAAGCTTTCTTGCAATCCATCATACCTGCACCGGTCATTTGGCGCAATTTATTTACATCACTAGCACTTATTGTTAATGTACTCATGTTTAAAATTCAATCTGTAGTAAAAAGAAATTATTTTTTGCGAGGTGCTCCTGTAGCTCCACCCGTAGGTTTGCGGCTACGTGTTCCGGCAGGCTTTTTAGCAGGTGCTTTAGGCTTATCTCCACCTTCTTCTTCACCATCTTCAGCTGCTACCATTGCCATTTCTCCTTCGTTGTCACCTTTATCACCGCTTTCATCTTCAGCAGCAACCTCACGCTCACGGTCTGATTCTTTATCAACCTTACGTTCAGCAATACCTTCTTCAATGGCTTTAACCATGGCATTCATGATCAAAGAAATTGATTTTGTTGCATCATCATTAGCTGGGATCGGAAAATCAATCGGAGACGGATCTGTATTGGTATCGCAAATAGCGATTGTAGGAATTCCTAATTTCTGAGCTTCGCTAACTGCGATGTGTTCCTTTAACACATCAACAATAAACAAGGCGGCAGGAAGTCGAGTAAGATCAGCAATACTTCCAATCAGCTTTTCCATTTTAGCTTTTTGACGACTAACCTGTAAACGCTCTTTTTTAGAAATATTATTGAAAGTTTCATCTTTCATGAAACGATCGAAGCCGGTCATTTTCTTTACCGATTTACGCTGTGTGGCAAAGTTGGTTAACATACCACCGGGCCAGCGCTCAGTAATGTAAGGCATGTTCACAGATTTAGCTGCATTAGCAACAATATCTTTAGCTTGCTTTTTAGTGGCTACAAAAAGAACACGCTTTCCTGATTTGGCGATTTGCTTGATAGCAGCACACGCTTCATCTAATTTAGCGGCTGTTTTATTAAGGTCAATGATGTGAATACCATTGCGCTCCATGAAAATATAAGGAGCCATTTTAGGGTTCCATTTACGTTTAAGGTGACCAAAGTGGCAACCAGCGTCTAACAATTCCTGTGTGTTGATGGACATGTATCTTGTAGTAATATTTTTAACGTTTGCTGAATTGGAATCTCTTACGGGCTTTCTTCTGACCGCTTTTCTTACGCTCAACCATACGTGGGTCACGTGTAAGTAATCCTTCTTTCTTTAAAGCCGGACGGTTATCTGCGCTTATTTCGCACAGGGCACGTGAAATGGCTAAACGGATGGCTTCTGCCTGTCCGGTAATTCCACCGCCCATTACGTTTGCTTTAACATCAAATTGCTCATTGGCATTTATAATGGCAAAAGCCTGGGTTACTTTATTCTGAAGCGGCCCGGTGGTGAAATATGTTTTGTATTCGCGGTTATTTACCGTGATGGCACCTGTACCCGGTGTAACATACACACGTGCAACGGCAGTCTTACGTCTTCCTATTTTGTGAGTGATATCCATCTTCTTATATGTCTAATTTAATAACTCTTGGGTTTTGTGCTTCGTGGCTATGCTCGGTACCAACAAAAACACGAAGGTTTTTCTTTATGGCATCGCTCAATTTATTTTTAGGAAGCATTTTATGCACGGCATTTTCAATCACACGCTCAGGATGAGTGTTCATCATTTGCTTGTAAGAGGTAAAACGTTGTCCACCGGGATAGCCTGTGTGGCGAACGTATTGCTTCTGATCCGCTTTTTTTCCTGTTATCTTCACTTTTTCTGCGTTGATAATGATCACATTATCGCCTGCATCCACATGAGGAGTAAAGCCCGGTTTATTTTTTCCGCGTAAGATGTTGGCCACCTGCGATGACATACGACCTAAAACAAGGTCAGTTGCATCTATGAGAACCCATTCTTTTTTCGCAGTTTTCGCGTTTAGCGACACTGTTTTATATGATAAAGTATCCACCGTATTATGTATTAACTTTTTACAATTGGGGACGCAAAAGTAGCATTTATTTTTAAATCAACAAACGTTATCAACAAAATAGTGTGAACACCAATAAATTTGTGGCTTTTAAAAGTGAAATTAGAGGTAAAACCGCTTTTAAAATCTTCTTTTTTTAACATGATGGAACAATTTCTGTCCCTTTGGCGGTTTCTTTTACCCTCAAATGCGGTTGACATTCTACGCTTTTTTTCCCTTTTTATACCATTTACCAAAAAGCACTGGCAAATAATAAATAGCTATAAATACAAACCCCAATCCAAAGAAAAAACCAGCGTAATGGCGTGTGGTGTCATCATAAAAAAACTCGCCCGTCATCCAAATGGAGTTGGCGGTGATCCAAGAACAAACTGCTAAATTGTGGTATAACTCGCTTTTAAATTCCCGAAACTTCCAAGTAATAAAAAATGCCAGGAATAACGTAGGTGCAATCATGACCATACCCATTATTTTCCATGACAAAACCCAACAAGTGTCCTTTAAAAGCCACAATAAAATGTGAAAGTTTTCGAACTTCCTCATTCTATCCATTTCGGGCATTGCAATAATTTTTTTTGGGAGATTATGCGACCTTAAGTTTGCTTAAACTCGATTTATTAAGCTTACTTACTGCATAATCAAGTGTTACAATGTGTTGCTCTCCCTTGCCTTTTTGTGTGGGCATTTCATACATTAGATCAAGCATTATTGCTTCACAAATGGAGCGCAATCCACGGGCTCCTAATTTAAAATCTACAGCCTTATCTACAATAAAATCAAGTACTGCTTCTTCGAAAATAAGCTTTACCCCTTCCAGTTCAAAAAGTTTTTCGTACTGCTTGGTTAGGGCATTTTTAGGAACAGAAAGTATTTGCTTTAGCGCATTTTTATCCAATGGTTGCAAGTATGAAATAGCCGGTAAGCGACCTATCAATTCAGGAATGAGTCCGTATTTTTTAAAATCGCCTGGAGCCACATACTGGTATAAATTGGCCTTGTCAAACTCATCAGCATCTTCTTGTATAGAGTAGCCTATAGCCTGCGATTTCATTCTTCGCTCAATGATCCTGTCAATACCATCAAAAGCTCCTCCGCAAATAAAGAGGATGTTTTGTGTATTCATGGCGATCATTTTTTGCTCGGGGTGTTTACGGCCTCCTTGCGGTGGAACATTAATAATGGTGTTTTCCAGCATTTTCAAAAGCCCTTGCTGCACCCCTTCACCACTCACATCACGGGTTATGGAAGGATTGTCGCTTTTGCGAGCAATCTTATCTATCTCATCAATGTAAACAATGCCATGTTCTGCAGCGGCTACATTATAATCGGCAGATTGCAAAAGTCGTGTTAGAACACTTTCCACATCTTCACC
>JAYTNW010000135.1:0-4692 GCA_043748115.1 Bacteroidota bacterium
TGCTTTGGTTATTTAGCATGGTTTGCTGTTAAAGTAAAAAACATATTATCATCGCAAGGATATAATGTAGATAATGCAACAGCTGCTGCACATTGATCATTGAAGGGTAAAATTATTTACAGGCCTCTACATTACAGATCCTCGTAAATTTTAATCCCATCCGAGATTTAATGCATTTGCCGTTTTTCTCTACTTTCCATTGTTGTTCAATTTTATAAGCAGAAGAGTAGTTTTTTAAGGAAACAATGTTCTTACTTAAAACCCAGTTGCCATTCACATCTATTTTTTCAATGGGGTTGGTGTAATCAAAGTAATGGAAAGTGTTATCATTATTAAGAGTAAGTCCAAATTTCTTCTCTTGGTCGGTTGGATTTTCACAACCACAGGTGCCGTAAGTTCCAGTCATCATATTAGGCGCTTTTGAACGGCTAAATGACATAAGCGTAAAAATCGCTACTGCTGCAATGATTAATTTTTTTGTTTGCATTTTTTTTGTGTTTAATAGTTGTGCTTGTATGACGGCTGAGATTATCTTAAAGTTACAGGAGGTCTAAAGTTCAAATACTGCCTTCAATTCAAGCGTACACTATCTAAATAATACATTAACAGCTGCCATTTCCTACCTTCGCGCCTTAATTTTTTAGCGTGAATTATTTATCAGTAGAGAATATAAGCAAGAGTTTTGGGGACAGGGTTCTTTTCAAAGATATATCATTTGGCATTGCAAAAGGGCAGAAGGTTGCATTGGTTGCCCGTAACGGAACAGGGAAAACTTCTTTGTTGCGTATGCTGGCAGGATTGGAGCAGCCTGATAATGGAAAGGTAACATGGAGAAACCAATTGCGTGTAGCTTTTTTGCAGCAGGAAAATAAACTAAACCCAGCCGATGTGGTGGCTGATGTGCTTACTGATAATAAACATTTGGCCGATGCATTGCTGCATGAAAAACCATCGTATGACCTTTCAGATGATGAGCAAAACCATTTGGGCATCATTAAAACGGTAAGCGGAAAATTGGGCGTAGAATTTTTTGATCGAAAGGTTTCGCAGTTATCTGGGGGGCAGTTGAAGAGGCTCGCTTTGGCTCAAGTGCTTTTAGCCGATGCTGATTTTATTATCATGGATGAACCTACCAATCACTTAGACATTGATATGATAGAATGGTTGGAGGGATATTTGGGTGGTACGCACGCAACAATGTTATTGGTAACACACGATCGTTATTTTCTTGATGAAATATGTACTGAGATTTTAGAACTTGAAAACGGCACTTTATACAAGCATAAAGGAAATTACTCATACTACCTCGAAAAAAATGCAGAGCGCCTAGACAATGAAAATGCCAACATAGCCCGTGCACGCAATACTTACAGGAGTGAATTGGAATGGATGCGTAAGCAACCACGCGCCCGGGGTACCAAATCAAAATCGCGTGTTGATGCTTTTTATGATGTAGAAGAACAAGCGAAGAAAAAAACGCAGGATGGCAATATTGAATTAGACATTAACATGTCGCGGATTGGTTCTAAAATATTGGAAATACATAAAGTAAGTAAATCCTTTAACGACAAGGAACTGATCAACAATTTTGATTACTCTTTTCGCAAGGGAGAAAAAATTGGAATTGTGGGAGCAAATGGTGCCGGTAAAAGTACGCTCCTTAATATTTTAATGGGAAAAATAAAACCGGATAAAGGAAAAGTGGTGATTGGCGAAACCATTGTGCCCGGATATTTTGAACAACAAGGGCTTGAGCTTTCGGAACAGAAAAGGGTAATAGAGGTAATTCGCGAGATCGCTGAATTTATACCTATGAGCCTAGGACGTAAAATTTCTGCAGCTCAGTTATTGGAGCGCTTTTTATTTCCACCACACATGCATTTTCAATATGTGGATAAACTTAGTGGTGGCGAGCGAAGAAGGTTGTACCTGTGTACTGTATTGATGAAAAACCCCAACCTTCTTATATTGGATGAGCCTACCAACGATCTCGATATTCAAACACTATCAGTCCTGGAAGATTACCTAAACAGTTTTGAAGGCTGTGTGATTATTGTTACCCACGATCGATTTTTTATGGATAGGGTAGTGGATCATGTTTTTGTTTTTGAAGAATTAGGAAACATTAAAGTGATTAACGGCAATTACAACGATTATCGTTTGGAAAAAAAAGCAGCAAAACGTGAGCAAAAAAAAGAGGAGCGAAAAGAGGCGGAGCAAATAAAACAAACGGCTACCTCTACAAAGAAAAAACTCTCTTTCAAGGAAAAAGCAGAATACGATATGTTAGAGAAGGAGATTGCCTCATTAGAAGAAGAGAAGGCGCTTATAGAACAACAGCTTTCGGCCAACACCGTTGCACATGATAAAATAATTAGGTTGTCAGAGGAGCTTGCCAATCTTTTACATGAAATTGATAAGAAGACTGAACGCTGGATGGTGTTAGCTGAGCAACTTTAAGGAAAAAAAAGATCCACAAATAACCTTTTCTCAGGCATCTCAATTTAAACACCAAAGAGTTTTACTGCTCTTCTTCCATTACATTTAACAAAGCATCTATCTCTTCAACCTTGTCGGCATAGCCTGATTTGTTGAAAGAAAAGCTCAGGTTTCGAAGGATGCGTTTTATGATCTCTTCGTTAGCACAAGGTTCAAAATAGCTTTTGTGTGGAGTAAGATTAATTTTTTTGAGATAGGTCTCGATTTCATCTTTGCTAAATACAGAGCCTTTGCTAAAGGCATTGATGTAGAACAATACATTGGCATCAGGGTAGGTGTAGGTATAATCGGGCGACTGAAGCAAATGCTGGTAGCATAAAATAAAATGCTCAGGCAAGTTAACTCCGTAAATGGGAATATCTAGTTCTTGCGCCAATAATGTATAAATCACACTAAGCATGATTGGATTCCCTTTTTTGCTTTCAATCACATTGTTGATAAAGGAGTTTTGAGGAGCGTGAAAATTGGCGGTGTTTCCACTAAAGCCATGCTGATCAAACAATACGCGGTTCATAATTCGTATCTGCTCCAAAGCAGTAAATCCATCATTCAATTCAATCCAAACATCACGTCTAAGTTGGTTAAAGAAGTTGCGTACTTTGTCTTCATCCAGGTCAGGATATTGATAGCGCGCAATTAAAATTACCCCAGAGAACAAATCGTGGCGATGGAAATTGTTCCAGGTTTGCAACTCTTTTTTTAAGGACTCGAACTGTATTTTATGTACCAGTTCCTCAATGCGCGACTGAAGTGCGGCATCCAAAGAATTGCTCCAGGTATCTTCCAACAAAGGAATAACCTCTTTGCCAATTTCAAGCAAATGTGTTTCGATGGAGCGGTACACTTCTTCATCAGTGTCGTCAAGTAGCTGCACCATGGCTTTTATCTCCTGCGGAGAGAGTTGATTTTTCATACGGATGGTGTCACAATTTTACAACGTTGACGTTTAACAAATGTTATTGCCTAGTCGGATTTTTGAACGTGTTTGTGTTAAAAAATCATGAGGGGAATTATTTTCTAAGTTGAAAAAAATTCCTGATTTAAGACTCAAGAGGGTAGTGTAATGGTTTTAACTTTCTCAAGGATGTGTTTTTTCATCCAAACGTGTGAATGTATCTTTGCCTGTAAGATTTTAAGATAGTGAAAAATGGGGCGATGTTTTTTGATCTGATGCTTTTATTTGTATTTACGACTGCAAGAACTTAAAATAAAATAGCCTGCTTTATAAAAGCAGGCTATTTTGCAAGCGAAATATGTTTCAGCTCCGGTTAAATCACTGATCAATAATGGAGCAATCCATTTGGATATTTAATTCGGCAACTTATGATTTACTCCTTAACCAACTTAGCTTTAAGTACACCAGTGTTGTGATATATATTTACCACATAGCTGGCTGCTGCAAGTTTGCTTATATCAATGTTAGCGATGACGTTGTTTCCTGATGAACTTATTTCCTTGGTCATTGCAACACGTCCGGCTAAATCTGTTAACGTTATAACTACGTTACCTTTCTCTGCTGTAAATGATATATTTATTTTGCCTGTAGCAGGGTTTGGGGAAATCATTAATTCTGTAGCATTTACCGTTGCACTCAATCTGCAAGCTGCACTGCTGCTCCATGTGCTTGACCTGGTAGCAGAGCCACATGCGTTGTTTGCTGTTACATTAATAGCCCCGCTGCCTGACAGCCAGTCCATGATCAACTGAGATGAGTTACCTCCTCCGCTTTGATATGTGGCAACCGGTGAAGCCGGATATGCCCAGCTAAGTGTGTATCCGCCTGTTAATGCACTCGTGTTAACATCAAACTGTACACCTGTAGTGTTGGCTAACCAGCAATTAGGTGTGGCTGTAATGGCTCCCGGTGAATTGGGTGCACCTTTTACCGGTACACACCTAGATACGCTGCTGCCACAACTGTTGGTAGCCGTTACGCATACCGTGCCTGTGCTGAACGTGCCAAAGGTTACATTTATCGATCCCGAACCCTGGCCCGTGTTGATCGTAGCTCCTGATGGTACTGTCCATGCATAACCTGTAGCGCCTGCCACAGCTGGGCAGCTATACACCACCGTTTGACCGCACACTCCTGATAACGGACCGCTGATGCTTGCCGGCTGTGTAGGTAAGCCCGGGGCTACAGTTTTGCATTTTACCGCTGAGGTTACTCCGCAAACGCTCGTTACACTCACA
>JAYTNW010000136.1:0-3037 GCA_043748115.1 Bacteroidota bacterium
CATTGAATATTTCCTACTGCATTTAATTTTACCACCCAATAATCAGAACCGCCAATGTTGTTTTCTGTTTTATCAGCAGAAATGGAAGAGCCTGACCAACCACCACAAATATATCCTCCATCTATTGTTTGTGAAATAGAATATAAGTCGTCACCACCTGTGCCACCAATGGTGTTTTGCCATTCAATATTTCCAACTGCATCTAACTTTACCACCCAATAATCGTCAACCCCGTCCGGTATTTGTGATTTGTCGCCCGATATACTTGAAGTACTTGATCCTCCACAAATATAGCCCCCGTCAGTAGTTTGAGAAATGGAATATAGCTGGTCAGCAGCGGATCCCCCAATAGTGTTTTCCCATTGAAGGTTGCCAGCCGCATCTAATTTTACCACCCAATAATCAGCAGTTGCTAAAGAAACGTCCCAATTATTTTCCGATTTATCTCCTGAGCTATTGGACTTGGAGAATCCTCCACAAATATATCCGCCATCAGCCGTTTGTGAAATGGAATATAAATAATCGTAGCTGTTGCCTCCAATGTTTTTTTGCCACTTTATGTTTCCTGTTGAGTCAACTTTTACTACCCAATAATCAGCAAAGCCTTTACTATTTTCATTCTTTTCACCTGAACTGTCTGAGAGGGATTCGCCACCACATATAAACCCACCATCAGCAGTTTGAGCAATGCAATGGAGTTCATCTTGCGCATTACCACCAATGGTTTTCTGCCATTGTATATTTCCCAATGCATTCAGTTTTACAAGCCAGTAATCTTCACCACCTCTTGAGTCTTCTGTTTTATCACCCGAAATATTGGAATAAGAACTTCCACCGCACAGAAACCCTCCATCATTGCACTGAACAATGGTATTTAAATAATCGAAATGCGAGCCCCCAATCGTATTCTGCCACTCAATACCCGGTGCAGTTTGCGAAAATGAAAAATTTAAAATACCAAATGTAAAATGTAAAAGCAGGAATAGTTTTTTCATAGCCTTGTTTTTTGTCAGTATCAAATATAGCACAATCCAAAACAATTAACGAATCTTTGGCGTTTCCTATCCAAACCTTTCATTTCACTTTTGCAATTTTCTAAACTTTCAAAACATGCGGTTAAACTTAAATTTCCGTTCTTCGTACTACCATTGAAAAAAGCTCTACTGCTTGTGAACATTCATTTTATCAGGAAATCGTTTTTTGTTGTCAGCCTACTTTTTGTTACAGGTATTTGTGCGGCACAACTTACCCGCATTACCGGCAAAGTTACCGATGCGCTTACCAATGAACCTATTCCTTTTGCCAGCGTGGTTTTTAAAGGTACCACCATTGGCGTTAACACCAACATGGATGGTTTTTACACCATCGAAACCGAAATACCCAAGGATAGTTTAACCGCTCAGTTCCTGGGTTACATTGCCGTTTCGTTACCCTTGCGTAAAGGGCAGGCTACACAAACCATTAACTTTTTGCTTAAAACCAGCAAGGTGGAGCTAAAGGAAGCTGTGATCCTGGCAGGAGAAAACCCCGCCAATATCATTATAAGAAAAGTGATTGCCAACCGCGCAAAAAATAATTCAGATAACTTAGACAGCTATCAGTTTGAAAGTTATAACAAGCTGGAGTTTGACCTTACCAACATTTCAGAAAAGTTTAAGAACAGGAAACTGTTTAAGCCTTTCGCCTTTATTTTTGATAACATAGACAGTACTGTAACCAACGAAACTCCTTTTTTACCTGTGTTTATTACTGAGACGCTAAGTGACCGTTATTTGAGCAACAACCCCCGCGATAAACGCGAAGTGATAAAAGCCAGTAAAATATCGGGGATGGAAAATGAAACGGTTACCCAGTTTTTGGGTGACATGTATCAAAACATTAACATCTATGACAACTTCCTCGACTTGTTTGGTAAAAAGTTTGTAAGCCCTATTTCTAATATAGGTTTAGCCTATTACAAATATTATTTGCTCGATAGTTTGCCTATTGGTGATAAGTATTGCTACAAAATAAAATTTAAGCCCCGCAGACCTGAAGACCTAACATTTGCTGGAGAAATTTTTATTCACGACACCACGTGGGCGGTAAAAAAAGTGAACATGCGAGCCTCACCAAAAGCCAACATCAACTTTGTGGAAGACATGGCTGTGGTAAAAGAATATGAGTACATAGAAAACAAAATGTGGATGCTCACCAAGGATTTGTTGGTAATAGAGTTTGCCGCACGCGAAGAGGGGTTGGGGTTTATAGGCCGTAAATCTACCTCCTATAAAAATTTTGTGCTTAACCAACCTATACCCCGTGAACTGCTGAAAGGCGCACAGGACATTGTGGTGAAAGATGATGCTTCAGAAAAAGACAGTGAGTTTTGGAATGCGTCCAGGCATGACTCCCTTAACCAGCGTGAACAAAAAATTTACGCTATGGTTGATACCATTAAAACCTTGCCTGCCTATAAAACCTATCTTGATTTTATAACTTTGTTTGTGACCGGCTATAAAACAGTTGGCAAGGTTGACCTCGGGCCTTATTTTACTGTTTTTAGCTTTAATGAAATTGAAGGATATCGCTTTCGCTTGGGAGGAAAAACAAATCTGGATTTTAGCCCTAAATTAAAGCTAGAAGGCTATTTGGCTTACGGCACCAAGGATGAAGAATTTAAGTACAGCGTTGGTGTGCGCTACTTGTTTGAGACCAAACCGCGAATGGGCATTGGCGTCAGTTATAAAAAAGATGTGATGCAACTTGGGCAAAGCGCTAACGCTTTTCAGGATGATAATATTCTGGCTTCTTTGTTCAGGCGGTCCGCTTCCAATAAACTTACGTTTACGCAAAGTGAAAAAATATATTTCGAAAAAGAATGGTTTTCGGGTCTTAGCACACGGGTAAGTTTAGATAGAAATGAATACGTGCCTTTAGGAAAATTAGATTACTCTTATTACACAAATGATAATGGTTCGGAAATAAGAAACAAAATAAACACCTCTGATATTTCTTTGTTTTTTCGTTTTGCTTATCGCGAAAAATTTGTTGAAAG
>JAYTNW010000137.1:0-2030 GCA_043748115.1 Bacteroidota bacterium
GCCACCACAACCATGGTTGCATAACGGCATAAAAACGCCAACGTTGCGAATAATAAAACAAAGAATATTTTGTTTTTTAAAGGTGGAATAACAGAAAAATAAACAGTGAAAACACAAAATAGGGTGGCTAGTGCATCACTCATTACCACAACTCCTGATCGCAAAGCAAATGGACTAAGCATGTAGCTGGAGAACACAAGAAAAAGGATGTGCTTATTGTTGCCATAGTAAAATGTTAAAATTCTTATCAAAGCCAGTGCTGTTAATGAAACACTTATTGCACTGATCATTTGTAACGCCAATGTACAATCTTGTATAAGGGTTCCGGTTAACCAACCGAGCCATGCATACACTGGAGGCCAAAATTCACCCTGTGTGCCCAACAGTAAAAAGTCATTGGCCTGCCTAAGGTAGTTGTAGCTGTCCTGACCATAAAGCCCATCAAAACCGGCTAAGCGACTTACGCTAACAAGCATTACTGCGTAAACTCCTGCCAATAAAAGTTGTGTTTTATGTTGAAAAAGGAATGCCATTTTATGGGTGAGCAGCATGTTTTGCTGTAGGTGCAGCAGCATACAACAACATAATGCCTTTAGCTAATTGATAATTAACGTATGCTTTTGCACCCGCACGACTGAATGCCATTTTTTTGCTTTTGAGTTTAGCGAAATTTGCCTCGTTCACCACTCTTCTCACCGCATAATCATAATAGCTGCGAGGATATTGGCGCTCAAAGTCACGGTCGCGGTCGGTGGCGTTTTCCCAGTCAATGGTATGCGTTTGTATATTTTCTACCTCTGCAAACAATGGAGTACCTTTAATGGGATAAGCAACAGTAATTGTAAAATGATCAGGCAAAGAGTCTTTTAAATGGAAAATTGTTTCTTCAATATCATCCTTTGTTTCACCGGGATAGCCGAGCATAATAAAAGTGCCCGCTTCCATATCAAATTTTTTGGTGAGCTTAATCATAGAGCGAACCTGATTAACATCTACTCGCCTATCCATGGCATCAATTATTTTTTGTGAGCCAGATTCAGATCCAATCCAAACGCGAAAGCATCCCGACTCTTTCAGAAGGCGGATGACCTGTTCGTTCATTCTATCCGCACGGGTAATACACTCATAGCGAATTTTAAGATTTCGTTCTTTTAAAACGATGTTAAACTCTTCCATCCATTGATGGCTTACGGTGAAAACATCATCCACAAACCAAAAAGTATTGTTATCATATCGTTTTAGCAATGTTTCCAATTCATCAGCTACATTTGATGGAGAACGCCTGCGGTAACTTTGTCCGTAAACGGCACGGCTGCACCATTTGCAGGTGTAGGGACAACCCCGTTGCGTGGAGATGGAAATGGTACTGCTTCCGTGAAAGTGTTTCCACGTATCTAAATATTTTTGAAGGTCAATGGCCTCTCTGTCGGGAAAGGGAAGCGTATCCACTTCTTTTATTTTTGTGCGGGGTGGAGTTTTTATCAGGACGCCTTCCTTACTAAGATAGGCTATGCCTTGTATGTAATCGGGAGCATCAGCATTCTGTGTAATTGCAGATATTAATTCCAAGGTGGTTTGCTCTCCTTCGCCTATAATAATATAATCAGCACCTGCTTTTAAATAATTTTCTAAATTGTAAGTTACATCAGGCCCTCCAAAAATTATATGTGTTGAAGAAAGCTCAGTGTGAGTTTTTATCCATGCTGTTAATTCAAGCACATTTAACTTCGTCATTAGGTTTACATAAAAGGCCACAACTTTTGGTCGCAGGTTTAAAATATTTTCTTTAAAAGTTTGCTTACTTGAAAAAGTAGAGTCAAAAACAGAAACGCTGATGTTGTTTCTCTTTAAGTAGGCAGAGATATAAAGTATGCCTAACGGAGGATAGGGACGCATGATCTTTTGTTCTTTAGCGTCCTCAGCAATAAAATATCCATGCGTTAGTAGTACGTTCATTTTTTGTGAAAGTCTAAAAGTAAGTGATCTGATGCATAACCGGCCCACGAAAATTTGCCCAACCATTTTTCCAG
>JAYTNW010000138.1:0-4164 GCA_043748115.1 Bacteroidota bacterium
CATGAGAAAAGGCAATACCGAACCATACGCACGTTTTTCGATGTTCGGTCAATTTATCATAACAAGTTGCTTAATTGTTTAGAAGGCGAATGACTCGTAAGCAACTCAATCTGGTAACCAAACCACAAAAAAAAGGCTGGTGATATCACCAGCCTTCTCATTTCTATTTTTTTAAGAGCTATGCAGTTACCTTACCCAAAACCTTAACCATGGTATCACCAATATCAGCTGGTGAGGCTACTACGTGAATGCCACACTCCTCCATGATGCGCATTTTGGCTGCTGCTGTATCGTCAGCACCGCCAACTATTGCACCGGCATGTCCCATTCTGCGGCCGGGAGGGGCTGTTTGTCCTGCAATAAAGCCTACCACGGGCTTGGTGCCGTGTAGTTTTATCCAGCGTGCCGCTTCGGCTTCCAGGCCTCCGCCAATTTCGCCTATCATGATAATGCCATCTGTTTTCGGATCGTTCATAAAAAGCTCAACAGCTTCTTTGGTGGTGGTGCCAATAATAGGATCGCCACCAATGCCGATGGCTGTACTTATGCCTGCGCCTGCTTTCACAACCTGATCGGCAGCTTCGTAAGTTAATGTTCCTGATTTAGAAACAATGCCTATGCGGCCTGGCTTAAACACAAAACCCGGCATGATACCCACTTTGCACTCGCCAGCGGTAATAACACCTGGGCAATTGGGACCAATTAGGCGTACGTCTTTATCTTTCAAGTATTCCTTTACCATAATCATGTCGTTGGTAGGAATGCCTTCTGTGATGGCTACAATAAGTTTTATGCCGGCCTGAGCAGCTTCCATGATAGCATCGGCAGCAAAGGCTGGCGGCACAAATACGATGGAAACATTGGCACCTGCCTTTTCAACAGCATCAGCAACGGTGTTAAATACTGGACGGTCCAAATGTTTGGTGCCACCTTTGCCGGGCGTTACACCACCCACTACATTGGTGCCGTACTCAATCATTTGCGTGGCGTGAAAAGTACCTTCAGTACCGGTGAAGCCCTGTACGATTACTTTGGAATTTTTGTTTACTAAAACACTCATGGAGGAAATGATGAATTAAGAATACAGAATTATAAATTCAGAATTGATTTTTTTTGAAGGCACAAAGGTATAAATCTAATGGGAATGATATCGGATTGTTAAGAAATTACGAAGGGGAAGTGCAGATGTGATATTTTCAGGGAAACAGTTTTCCATTCTGATTTCTGCATCCCTCATTACTCTCCCATAAACTTGCTCATCACCTCATTACTTACACCCGTGTAAGAGAAGCCACCGTCATGAAAGAGGTTTTGCATGGTCACCATTTTGGTCATGTCGCTAAACATCATGATGGTGTAATCTGCGCATTGGTCGGCAGTGGCGTTGCCTAATGGCGAGGTGGCATCGGCATAGTTGTAAAATGCATCGAACCCTTTTATGCCGCTGCCAGCAGTGGTCATGGTGGGCGATTGTGAAATGGTGTTTACACGCACCTTTTTAGCCTTGCCATAATGATAGCCAAAGCTTCGGGTAATTGACTCCAACAGCGCTTTAGCATCGCCCATGTCGTTATAATCAGGGAACACGCGCTGTGCGGCAATGTAGGTAAGAGCCACCACGCTGCCCCACTCATTCATGGCATCAAGCTTAACGGCAGTTTGTAATGTTTTGTGAAGGCTCATGGCCGATACATCAAGGGTTTTTACAAAAAAATCGTAATCGAGGCCCGTGTAGGGTTTGCCCTTGCGCACATTGGGCGACATACCAATACTATGTAACACAAAATCAAGCTTACCGCCAAGTACCTCCATGCTTTTGGTAAAAAGGTTTTCAAGATCGGCAACGGAGGTGGCATCTGCCGGAATAACGGTGGCATTGCACTCGGCAGCCAAGGTGTTAATGGAACCCATACGCATAGCGATAGGCGCATTGGTGAGGGTAAAGGTTGCGCCTTCCTCATGGGCACGTTTGGCTACTTTCCAGGCTATTGAATTGGGATCGAGCGCCCCGAAGATGATACCGCGTTTTCCTTTTAATAAGTTGTACATAGTTGTGGATTTGTGCTGGCTAAATTAGGGAAAATTTGAGATTGGGAAGGGCTTTTGTATCCCACCAAAATAAGAAGTTATAAAACTGAGGATTAAAAAATCACTCCGCCTTCCTGACAATAATTTCTGAAAGCCCTTTCATGTTACGCTTGCCTGATTTAATGTCGCTAAGCGTGAGCACCAAAATTCTGTTATCCATTTCCGTAATGTCTTTGCCATCCATGTTAAGGGCTATGAATAGATTTTTACCAGTTTCTGTATTGTAAATTTCATTGAACGAGTAAACCAAACGATAACCGTCTGACGCTACAAATACAAAATAAAATTCGTTGAGCTCCTTAGGGCTGTTATAAGCAAAAGCGACACTATCTAAAATATCTTTTATCAGCACTCCTTTTACCACTTCCGTTTTCTCTTCTTTTTTAGGAGAACAACTGGTGTTAACATTGTTAAGGTTGGTGGTGCGATAATGCTTTAGGTTGTCCAGCGTAATCTGCATTTCTTTTTTTACCTTTCCGGTAATGTTAAATTTATCGGTGGCAATTAAATTTTGCTGTGCAACAATCAGTTTGCTTGCCAGCAGAAGTGCAACTATAACAATGGTTCTCATTTAAGATTTTATAGGGCAAAATTAACCATTAATAGTTTTGCCTCAGAAATACCATTGCTTCATTACGCCCCATCATGTTACACTCTTTTTAAACGTGCCAGGTATTGCCCGTTTTCGTCCTCTGTTATTAGCTTAAACGTCCAACCTGCTGCCTTAGCTGTTTTTTTAAGAGTGTGCCGGTCAACATATAACCAAGAAAATGAATTTGACAGCTGTTTTTTATACCCATAACTGTATTTTATTTCTCCGTAATATTTTTTATCGGGAAATGGAAAAGCATCGTTATAAAGATAAGACACATCTGAGGAATCGAAGATAATTTGTCCTCCCTCTTGCAACAAGGAAGAAGCATGGTCTAAAAAAATACTGACACGATCCAATGAACCACACAGGCCAATACCATTCATCAATAACAACAAAGTATCAAATTTTTTAAGAGGTTTGTAGTTGAAAAAATTCGCTTTCACCACCTCTACTACACCGCGCTGCCTCATCACACCACAGGCTTTGGCTGAAACATCTAAGGCGGTAACTTTTAAATAATGCTGTGGCAGCGACTGCAAGACTAAAGAATGGCTGCCCGCCCCGGCACCCACATCAAGCACAGATCCTTTACAGTTTTTAAGTGCTGTTTTTTCCAATAAAGACATTTGACGGTGATCCCTGAAGTAAACCTCCAGAGGCATTTCCTCCTTATCACCATAAGCTGTGTGGATCCAAAGTTTAGCTTTTGACTTCTGTAAATAAAAGCCCGAAAGTGCTTCTCCTAAAATATCGTTCACAAAAGCTAAACCTGTTTTTATCACCTACAAAAAATGATCGCTACAGCAATGCCAGGGTGGTATTATTTAATGAGTTTTACGTTTACTGCATTTGGCCCTTTATGCCCCATTTCAACTTCATAGGTTACTTTGTCATTCTCCTTAACCCTGTCCACCAATCCGTTTAGGTGAACAAAAACACTTTCTCTCGAATTGTCATCGCGAATAAAACCATAGCCTTTGGAGTCATTAAAAAACGAGATCACCCCTTTGCGCTCCACGCTCTCCTGAACCATATCTTCCTGCTTGGATACACCGATAACAATATCCTCAGCGTTTATTACTGTTTTCTTTTTAAATGGATCTGGAGGTGTTGAGGTAATGCGGCCATACTCATCTACATAGGCCATCATGTCTTCCAGCGCTTTTCCTTTACTAGAATTAGCCTTTCTGTCTTCCTTTTTCAGTTCCTTTTCCTGTCTTTTTAAACGTCTTTTTTTCTCTTTGTCTTTTTTACCGGTTGTTTCCGCCATGTCAATAATTTTATTTGCCCAAGGGCTATGCTATACTTTACAAAGTAACGGTTTTATTCAACATAAACGGTAACACCTCCTTAAAAATGGGATAAATGGCCATGCCCCTAACGGCACTTATTTGCTTAAAAAAGTATTTTATCTTTACATTTTATTTTATAGCTATGAACATACTCCTTTTACTCCGCGGCTTACCCGGAGCAGGAAAAAC
>JAYTNW010000139.1:0-6016 GCA_043748115.1 Bacteroidota bacterium
TTCGCGCTGCTGCGTAATTACTCCTGTGCTGTCCAGCATCACAATGTTTTCTACCAAGGCACCTAATGAAACAAAAAGTTTAGTGCACGAAATGGCAGAGGCACCGGCACCATTCACCACAATATTCACCTTGTTGATCTTTTTACCCACAATTTCCAATGCATTGATTAATGCAGCACCACTTATAATGGCCGTGCCATGTTGGTCGTCATGCATCACGGGAATGCGCAGCTCCTCTTTCAGGCGTTTTTCTATTTCAAAACATTCCGGTGCTTTAATATCTTCTAAGTTAATACCTCCAAATGTGGGCGAAATAGCTTTTACCGTTTTCACAAAATCCTCCACGTTGGTTTGATCAATTTCAATATCAAACACATCAATGTCGGCAAAAATTTTAAACAGCAACCCTTTCCCTTCCATCACCGGCTTGGAGGCTTCAGGGCCAATGTTACCCAAACCCAACACCGCAGTGCCATTGCTAATTACGGCTACAAGGTTTCCTTTGGCAGTATATTTATACACGTTGTCTTTATCTTTTTCAATTTCAAGACAGGGCTCCGCTACTCCGGGCGAGTAAGCCAGCGACAAATCGCGCTGCGAACTGTAAGGTTTACATGGCACCACCTCAATTTTTCCCGGACGACCTTGAGAATGGTAATCTAATGCTTCTTGCTTTACACTCATCTAATACGTGGTTTTTTTTGAATCTGCTAAAGTAGTGAAACTCTTAAGATGGAGGGAAGCGGTAAAAGATCATATCATTCTAATAAAAATAATCTGCGCTTCTCCTATCTTAAGGAAGGATGTTGAATCAAATTCAAAAATGTACTCGCAGGGTATGTCCGCTTTTTTTGCGGAGGACTCAAGGAAAATCGGAACCGCGAAGCCCATTACTTCACCACCACAAGCTTCTTACTCACCCGCAAATCTCCCGAAGTAATTACACAACTGTAAACACCGCCACTCAAAAAAACCAAATTAAAATTTTGCAAAGTACTCCACTGCGGCAATGGCATTGAAAAAACTATTTTACCTGTTACATCAAAAACCTCAAACAAACCTTTGCTGTTTTGTGGGAGCAAGTACATTATTTTAATGTTGCCGTTTGTTGGGTTGGGTGATAAAGAAAACTTGAAGTCATAAGCCCCACCCTGCCCTCCCCACAGGGAGGGTATTCCAGTTGTTAAACATGGGCAGCCACTTGTTGTATCGCAACCTAAATAGTAATTAGGGTGATTAACATTGCCCCTTGCAGAATAACAGGGCAAATGCAAATCATGCAAATGAACATCGCAGGCTATACCAGCACTATCGGGATAATTTATGAAATGATAGTCAACAACGCTATTTCCTGATGATAAATATATTTTTCCATTGGCGGCCAAATACATGAGAAAGAAATTAGTGTATAACGGTAGATAAGGAGAGAGAAATACATCATTGGTAGCCACAATTTGTTTGGTTAAAGAAACATTTGAAGAATCAACACACATTTGAAAAATATTTAGGTATGAAGATGCATATAGATATTTTGAATCGGAAGAGAAGGCCAAACCGAAACCTGAGATTGAATCAGTAATATCAATAACCTGTTCGTTTGAAAACATCCCAGTACAGCGATCAAAATCCATTAATCTAACATTATGTATTGCAGCACCAAAAGTTCCATAAAAATCAGCATAAGCAAACTTTTTACCATCACGGCTAAATAAGGGTTGACCTCCGTTAAATGAAGCCGGAGGAACATTTAATGTTTGTATTGTAACGGAAGAAAATCCCGAACTGTCCAATAATATTTTATATACTTTATTTGTACCTTCTTTAAATGCAATGATCCACCAATCCCTTCCATTAGCATGCCTGCAAGCAGCTACATTAGGAAATAAAGTATCATTAATTAATATTTGACTTTTTTGCGTTACGACACCCAGTCCTCCATTCAGAGACAAATCTATTTCGCTATACATCAGGTTAGGCGCTACATCACCCCCAAACGAATAATCTCCTGTTTGGTGTAACAACATGTATTTATTACTATCTCCTGGAAATGGTATTACTATACAAGAATGAGAAAAAGGAATACCTGCAAAAGAATCACACCAATCATATGTAAAGGAGCCAAGTGGAGTTAAGCCACCACCACCCTGCATAGTATCACCTGTTGCATCTGCAATCCAACACCCATTGCTAACAATGATTAAATTACCGCTCTCATCAGATATGTTTCCTTGTGCAGCTCTAAAAGCCATTTTCCTTGTTTCTCCAGTTACTGCAACTGTTGTACTATCAAACAATAAACGGCCATGTGAATGAGTAGTGAAAGAATCTGTTCCAGCGGTATAACCAATTAAAAAATTATGTGTTTTTCCCTGCCCAAATAAAAGAACAGGAAAAAACACATAAATTAAAACAACCCTTTTAATCATTACCTGATGATTGCTATTTTATAAGTACTACTTACTTCTTTAATATTTACAAACAATGTGTAGATACCCTGACTTAATTAATTTGTATTCAATAAATTTTCCTTGTTTCATTGTAATGTAGAGCTATATACTTTTTCTTTTCCTGGCGCAGCCTCCCTTAGCAAAAGCCTGAGCGAAGGAAGTGGACTTTGCGATTTAAATACCACGTGCACAATCTATCATTCCATTAAACGGTAACCATCATCCGCATAAATACTGTGTGAGTCCAAATCATAACAACAGACAGTTTTAAATGGTGTCATTCATTTATAACAGGTTATGGTTATAATAAATATAGCATTCTTTTTAGCTTGCCAAACTTTTGCTGTTATGCCATAAAAGTATAAAATTACCTTTGTTTTAAATGTTATTCACTTCATTTTTAATGAGCGCTGAGTCTCTTGTTTCACCCGTGCTCACGCAAAGGGAGACTCCGCGAGGATAGAGGGATCAAATCTTGCATTCAGGTAAGAGAAAAAATATTCTTAGCACTTCAATTGCTACCTTTGCTTCATGCACACCAAAATTCTCAAAAAAATAATTCTGCTTTTGTTCTTATGTCTTAGCACCCTGCTGGTTTATCCGCAATCTTTCAATGGCTCTGTTATTGCCGGCATTAACACCTCACAGGTTTCGGGCGATGAGCTTTCGGGATTTAACAAGGCTGGTGTTATCATTGGCGGTGGTGTTTCCATTCCTCTTTCGCAAAAGTTTGATGCAGGTATTGAAATTGTTTTCATCCAAAAGGGTAGCAGAAAAAAAGCCGATTTGGATAAAGGCGATTATGAAACGTATAAAATGGCCTTAAGCTATGCAGAGGTTCCCATTATTTTTGAGTACAAAGCTTCCGGCAAACTCAGGCTTCTTGCAGGTCCAACTTTCGGAGTCTTGGTTTCTTCAAAAGAGGAAAGGTATGATTTGGTAAGTTCGCTTCCCTTCGAAAAATATGAAATAGGTATTGCCGGAGGCCTTTCTTTTGCATTTGTTAAAAACCTTTCTCTTCAAATGCGGTTAACCAATTCTGTATTGCCCATACGTAAAATTGGTGCCAACACTAAGTATTTTGTGAGTGGACAGTACAACAGTGGTTTATCCTTTACCTTAAAATATACCTTTAACAAAAGTAAAACACCGGGCAATGACGGATAAAAAAATAGTAATAGGAGTAACAGGTGCCAGCGGCAGCATTTACGCAAAGTTGCTGCTTGAAAAACTAGTGCTACTCAAAGCGCAGTTTGCCGAAGCGGCAGTAGTGTTCTCTAAAAATGCAAAAGATGTATGGATGCATGAGTTGAAGGATGCCTCGTATCAAAACATATCTTTCCGGGTGTATGATGCCAATGATTTTATGGCACCATTCGCTTCCGGTTCGGCAAAATATAATGTCATGATTATTATTCCTTGCAGCATGGGAACCCTTGGGCGCATTGCCTCTGGCATATCTAACGATTTGATGTCGCGTGCTGCTGATGTAATGCTTAAGGAGCGCAGAAAACTCATATTGGTAACAAGGGATATGCCACTCAACCTTATTCACATCAACAATATGAAAACGGTAACAGAAGCCGGAGGAATTATATGCCCTGCGTCTCCATCCTTTTACAGCTCACCTCAAAGTATAGAGCAGGTGGCCATGACGGTGGTAGATCGTGCACTTGATTTGGCCGGTTTAGAAACACAATCCTTCCGATGGAATGAAAAGTAAGGGGCGTGGGTTTTAATAATTATGCACTTTTAAAGTATAAGTGAGCGTGCCACTCTCACCGGTATGTTAAATTTAACGATTTAATAATTTTATTTCATTGAAACATACTGTTTTAAATTTTCCACCGGCAAAAAGTAATAAAACCGTACAAAAAAGCGCTTTTTTCCGTTGTAATGATAGTAATTTAGTGTTCCAATTTTAACTGAATCCAAGCCAATGTTCGAATATACCAAAGAAGTTCTGACCAAGGTGAGTTTTGATAAAAAGCTTTTTAAGAAAGAACTGATAAAAGCCCTTAAATGGCTTAAGAGTGATGAAAGAAAAATGTTGATGATATGGTGTGTAGCCACTTTTGGCCATCGCTACTCCGATGTGCTCACGGAGGTGTTTAAAAAGGTTACCCACCAAGTTTAGTCATTCTTTATAAAGCGAAGGTTTCTCTGTAGTCCGCTGTAACCGGTGCGGTTAATGGCTGAAGCAGAAAATAATTTTTTAAACACATCCTCTGTCATTTCCGTCCACTCCCGTTTATTCATATTCAGCAATTCGCGATTGGCTTTTAATTTTTCATCATCATGTGGCTGCGAAAAGCGGTTCCAAGGGCACACTTCCTGGCAAATGTCACAACCAAAAGCCCAGTTCTCAAATTTGTTTTTAAATGAAACAGGGATGCTGTCTTTTAACTCAATGGTAAAATAGGAAATACACTTGCTGCCATCAACGGTATGAGGTGTAACTATAGCTTCTGTGGGGCAGGCGTCCATGCAGCGCGTGCAGGTGCCACAAAAATCTTTTATAGCCACATCAGGTTCCAGCTCCAAGTCAATTATCAGCTCTGCAATAAAAAAGTACGACCCAGCTTTAGGGTTTATCAAGTTGGCATTTTTCCCTATCCAGCCCAAGCCACTGCGTTTAGCCCATGCACGGTCCAGCACGGGTGCGCTATCCACAAAAACTCTTCCACCTACTTCGCCAATTCGTTCATGGATAAACGACAACAGTAAAAAAAGTTTTTCTTTGATCACCGTATGGTAATCTGTTCCGTAAGCATAGCGTGAAATTTTAGGTGCAGTTTCGTTTTGTTTTTCCGATGGAAAATAATTGAGCAATAACGACACCACCGTTTTTGAGCCTTCTACTAATTTTCGCGGGTCCAGGCGTTTGTCAAAATTGCGTTCCATGTAACTCATTTCACCATGCATACCTGCTTTTAGCCATTGCTCTAGCCGAGGTGCTTCTTCCGCCAAAAAATCGGCACGTGAAATGCCACAGTGCGAAAAGCCTAACCGTAAAGATTCGTCTTTTACCAGCTTTGTATTCTGCTGCTTATTCATGTAAGCTTCCGCCTAAATTCCGGAGTCGAAAAGAGTGCCTTTGATGGCTGCCGGTTTTTTACCAATATGTTTGTAGGCTTTTTCTGTGGCCTCTCGTCCGCGCGGGGTTCGCATTAAAAAACCTTCCATGATCAAAAACGGCTCATAAACTTCTTCAATGGTTCCGGCTTCTTCTCCCACTGCAGTGGCAATGGTGGTAAGTCCAACCGGGCCTCCTTTAAATTTATCAATAATCACATGTAAAATGCGGTTATCCATCTCATCTAGGCCATCAATGTCCACATTTAAGGCAGAAAGGCCGTACTGCGCAATTTTCATATCAATGGTGCCATTGCCTTTTATCTGTGCAAAATCACGTATCCGCCTCAGCAGGGCGTTGGCAATACGTGGGGTGCCACGGCTCCTTCGAGCCACCTCATAGGCCGCTTCTTCATTAATTTCCGTTTTCAAAATTTCTGATGAACGTAAAACAATCAGTTGTAAAAGTTTGGCATCGTAATATTCCAACCGCA
>JAYTNW010000140.1:0-5733 GCA_043748115.1 Bacteroidota bacterium
GCCACATTTGAGGCTCAAAATTGGTATAATCAGCAAAACATTAACTTCTCTAATCAGCAAGGATTCGATGGAAACAGCAACGGTTGGATTAAGTCCACTTACTTCCTTAACAATCTATTGAATATACTTCCTGCACCTACCAACGTTCGTTTCCGTTTTATATTCCAATCAGATCAATTTGGATTTGGTGGGGATGGTGTTTCTATTGACGATTTTTGTGTGACCATACCTTGTGCTAACGATCTGGGCTTATTTACCGCTCAATCTGTAAATACAGCTAACGGTATTACCATGCCTGAAGGAAGCCAGGATTCTATTCAAGTAACCATTCATAATTTTGGTACTGATCCTCAATCTAACTTCACAGTTTCATATACCATAAATGGAACAGCATTTGGCCCTTTCCCTTACACGGGAGCTGCGATACCACCCAATGGTACTTTGACTATTATTTTGCCAAACACCTATACAGTTCCTGCCAGCCAATATAATATAGCTGGTTGGGTAAACTTAACAGGAGATTGCGAAGCTGCTAACGATACCGCTGTTTCAACAGGCGTAGGCGTACCAACAATTGCAATTGATTTTCAAAATTCTTATTGTGATGACTTTGAAAATGGAAATATAGGTTGGACTCCAAGTATTGGAGCCGGTGGTGATCCCGGATCAGTTTGGGAACTGGGTACTCCTAATTTTGGTTTAACCAACTCGGCTCATTCAGGAGTTAATGCATGGGACATAAATTTAAATACCCAATATACCAATAATGCAAATGCAATTTTAACTTCACCTATATTTGATTTGACCAATGCAGTGGATACACGTGTTGAGTTCTGGCAAAATGTTGAAAGTGAAACTGGCTGGGATGGAACTCGTTTACAATATACAATTGATGGAGGGTTAAATTGGGCTACTGTAGGAATTTCCTGTGATACCAGCAATGGTACTGTAAATTGGTATAATGATCCTGCATTAAATTCAAGCGACAGTCTTGGATGGACCTCTGGAACCGTTTTTGGCGGATGTACCTTGCCAACAGGTTGGTTTAAGTCTATTCAAGCATTACCTGCTGATTGCAATAACCAGCCAGCTGTACAATTGCGCTTCATATTTACCAGTGATCCATCGGTGTTACGTGATGGATACTCTATTGATGATTTTTGTTTGATTGTACCTGTTCCATTGACAGCAACTCCAATTTCTATTTCTAATGCCAACAATGTTCCGCTTATTTTTCCAGGACAGCCAATTACATTTAATACTAGAATTCTCAATGACGGAACTACAGCTTTAAATAATTTACAAGCTTGGGTGTGGGTGGATAACAATACTCCATTTTCACAGGATGCTATAATTTTTGGAAATAGTCTTACCCCAAATGCATTTTACAACCATACTTTCGCCAATACATGGATAGCAACACCAGGCATTCACACAGTATGTGCAGCCACTTATGATCCAAATCAATCATTAGACTTAAAACCAAATGGCGATACAACATGCTTCACCATTCAGGTATTTGATTCTGCTGTGATCAATTCAACACAACGTTGTTACGATTTTGAATCAGGAGCACAGTGGGTAGCATTGAATTCGGTTAACTACGGACCTAACCAAAGCTGGACTTTAGGTGGGGCAGGTAAATTAGGCGGACCTTATAATGGAAGTAATTCCTGGTTCACTAGTCTGCTACCTCAATATGAAAATCGCGATACATCATCGCTATTCTCTCCATTGTTTGTTGTAAATGGTGGTTTAACGTATAACCTTAATTTCTTGACAAGTTTTAAAACTGAAAGAAATGAGGATGGTGGAACCGTTGAGTATAGCCTTGATTATGGCAATACTTGGAAGCAATTAGGCAACAGTCAGGATCCTAACTGGATGAATACTTACAGCATTACAGCTTTAGGTTCTGTTCCACCTGTTCGTGCAGGTTGGTCAGGCAATAGCAGTGGCTGGACTCCGGTTAATCATGATCTTTGTATTCCAATCCAAGGCACTCAAAACATAGTGTTCCGTTGGAGGTTTAACAGTGACTTCAGTATTCAGGATGAAGGTTGGGCTATTGATCAAGTGTGCTTTGAGTTGGTTCAGCCACTGGTTACCTGCGTAACAGGGGTAGAAGATCTTCCTAATGAGTTTTCACTGGTTCAAAACTCACCTAATCCTTTCAACGATATCACTACCATCAGCTTTAATCTTACTGAAAAAGGAAACACACAACTACAAATTGTTGATGTGACTGGTAAGATAGTGGCCACGCCAATAAATGCTGAATTAAGTGCAGGAAGTTATAATGTAAATGTAAGTGCGAAAGAACTTGCAGGTGGAATTTACTTCTATACCTTAACTCATAACAACAGCTCTGTCACCAAAAAGATGGTTGTTGCAAAATAAATTTTAATTGAAAAACTAAAACGCCTCACAGTAATGTGGGGCGTTTTAGTTTAATTTTTTTGTTTTCTTTGCACTCCCGTAATAAAAATTAGTTGATTTAGGAGGGAGATATAAAAAACGGGGATGTAGCTCAGTTGGCTAGAGCGCTTGCATGGCATGCAAGAGGTCGTGGGTTCGAGTCCCATCTTCTCCACCATACACAGGTTGTCGTTAAATTGCGGCAACCTTTTTTATTTGTATTTCGCCTTAAAAAGGTTGGCGTGGCTACATTTGCATTTTAATTAAAAACAGAATTTCATGTTAGGAAAATTAGCAGATGCGCAAAAAAAGATGCAAGAAATAAAGAATCGGCTTGAAACAATTACCGTTACCGGTGAAGCAGAAGGCGGAAAAGTGGTGGCCGAGGCTACGGGTAATAACAAGTTAAGGTCAGTAAAAATTAATGATTCTTTATTTAAAATAGGAGATAGGGAAGAGGTGGAGGAACTGATTGTGGTTGCTGTAAATCGTGCATTGGAGGCCTCTGAAAAAATGATGCAAGCAGAAATGGCCGTAGCTTCCAAAGATTTGCTTCCCGGCATGTTTTAATTAAAATATCGGTTTTTTATAGAGCAAACTATTGCTTTTCGAGCATCAATATTTTTTTTTTGGTTTTAAAAACTCATCAACCACTAACACGTCATCACTACAATTGCATTATCTTCGCAGCCGCAAAAATTTTAAAGTAATAAGTCAATGGGATTAAAGTGTGGAATTGTAGGATTGCCAAATGTTGGTAAATCAACCTTGTTCAATTGTTTGAGTAATGCCAAGGCTCAGGCAGCCAATTTTCCTTTTTGTACCATTGAGCCAAACATAGGAGTAATTACTGTGCCTGATGAGCGTCTTAACGTTCTTGAGAAACTGGTAAACCCACAACGGGTAGTGCCAACCACAGTAGAAATTGTGGATATTGCCGGTTTGGTGAAGGGTGCCAGTAAAGGTGAAGGCTTGGGCAATCAGTTTCTAGGAAATATACGTGAAACAGATGCTATTTTGCATGTGCTGCGTTGCTTTGATGACCCCAACGTTGTTCATGTGGACGGTTCTGTTAACCCAGTACGCGATAAAGAAACGATAGATTTTGAGTTGCAGATAAAAGACCTTGAAGCGGTGGATAAAAAACTACAGCGCCTTGAGAAAATGGCACGTGTAGGAAATGATAAAGAGTCGAAAAAGGCATATGATGTTTTAAGTGTTTATAAAAAACACCTGGAGTCAGGCAGTCCTGCACGAAGTGCCCCGGTGGTTACAGAGGATAAACAGTATATAGCCGATATTTTTTTACTTACAGACAAGCCGGTTTTATACATCTGCAATGTGGACGAAAAATCAGTAGTAAACGGAAACAAGCATGTAGATGCTGTTCGTGAACTGGTGAAAGGTGAAAATGCAGAAATTCTCGTTATTGCTGCTGCCATAGAAGCAGAGATCACACAACTGGAATCATTTGAGGAAAGACAGATGTTTCTCCAGGATTTGGGCTTGAATGAGTCTGGGGTATCTAAATTGATTAATGCGGCATATAGGCTCCTTGCTTTACAAACCTATTTTACGGCAGGTGAGAAGGAAGTGCGCGCCTGGACCATCCACAAGGGAATGACGGCTCCACAGGCAGCGGGAGTCATACATACTGATTTCGAAAAAGGGTTTATACGTGCAGAGGTGATAAAATATAATGACTTTGTAACGCTTGGCTCTGAGCAAGCCTGTAAAGAAAGCGGTAAGCTTTCTGTAGAGGGAAAAGAATATGTGGTTAGTGATGGCGATTTGATGCATTTCCGCTTCAATGTTTAATGTTTTTTTTCTGAACCTCTCGTTTTAAAACAACACCTCCGGTATTTTTCTTTTCTTTTGAGCCATTCTTGAGGTTGTTAATTACCTTGCTTATCAGCCTATTTATACCTCTTAATGGGTTATTAACAAATAAAAAACAGAGGTTTTAAAAAATATTTTCAACTGCCATTGTTTAATTAAAAACAATTCCTACATTTGCAGTCCCAAAAAAATTGGGTTTTATACATACTACATCAAGTAAGATGCCTACCATTCAACAATTAATACGCATAGGCCGCTCTAAAATTGTGGACAAAAGCAAGTCCCCGGCCTTAACATCTTGCCCCCAGAGAAGAGGGGTTTGTACACGTGTTTACACCACCACTCCCAAAAAACCGAATTCAGCACTTCGTAAAGTTGCCCGTGTTCGCCTTACTAATAAGTTTGAGGTTACGGCCTACATTCCTGGTGAAGGACACAATTTACAGGAGCACTCTATCGTGTTAATCCGCGGTGGAAGGGTAAAAGATCTTCCTGGAGTTCGTTACCACATCATTCGTGGTGCTTTGGATACTTCTGGAGTAGAAGGACGCAACCAGCGCAGAAGTAAATACGGAACAAAAAAACCTAAAGCAGGTGCACCCGCTCCAGCAACAAAAGGTAAAAAATAATTATTAAGCAGATTTCATTATTAAGTATAAATGAGAAAGTCGAAACCCAAGAAAAGGATATTGTTACCTGATCCGAAATTTAACGATCAATTGGTAACACGTTTCGTTAATGGAATGATGGAAGACGGTAAAAAAGGTACTGCCTACCAAATTTTTTATGATGCTTTGGATAAAGTATCAGAAAAAACGCAGGAAAGCGGCCTTGACCAATGGAAAAAGGCGTTAACTAATGTTATGCCTATGGTGGAAGTTCGCAGCCGCAGGGTTGGAGGCGCTACTTTCCAGATACCTTCAGAGGTTCGTCCGGAAAGAAAAACGGCCTTAGGAATAAAATGGCTGGTTTCTTACGCACGTTCACGCAACGAAAAATCAATGTCAGATCGCTTGGCAGGTGAAATTATCGCTGCAGCTAAAGGTGAAGGTTCAGCAGTGAAAAAGAAAGATGATACCCACCGTATGGCTGAGGCTAACAAGGCTTTCTCTCACTTTAAGTTTTAATAAACAGGAAAACGCAAAATGGCAACAGATTTAAAATATACAAGAAATATAGGAATTGCTGCTCACATTGATGCCGGTAAAACGACAACAACGGAGCGTATCTTGTATTACACCGGTGTAAATCACAAAATAGGTGAAGTGCATGATGGTGCAGCCACTATGGATTGGATGGTGCAAGAGCAAGAGCGTGGTATCACTATCACTTCTGCTGCAACTACCTGTCATTGGCAATATAGAGGCAATAAATATAAAATCAATATTATTGATACACCTGGCCACGTTGATTTTACGGTTGAGGTAAATCGTTCATTACGTGTACTGGATGGTCTCGTTTTCTTGTTTTCTGCTG
>JAYTNW010000141.1:0-9168 GCA_043748115.1 Bacteroidota bacterium
ATAAAATCATAATGATTGATGTTTTTACAGATTGGTGTGGATGGTGTAAAAAAATGGACGCTACCACCTTTATGAATGATGAGGTTGCCGATTATATTAATAAAAATTATTACGCTGTAAAACTAAATGCCGAAACTAAGGATACTATTGTGTTTAGAGGAACAAAATTTGTGTACAAACCTGAATTTAAAAGCAACGAACTTGCCGTTTCGCTTTTAAACAGGCAAATGGGCTATCCTACCTATGTTTTTCTTGACGAACAATTTGCCATGCTAACACCCGCACCCGGCTACATGCAACCGGAAGGCATTATGCCCATGCTGAAGTTTTATGCTGAAGACATTTATAAAACGCAGTCTTTTGATGAATATCAGAAGAGCGCATTGCCAGCACCTACTAAATAAATTCTCTTGTCATTGGCAGAATAAATATGGAATCTAATTCTACGTTTTTCTACGCCATGTTGTAGATACACGTTTTTCAAAGGGGGTATTTGTAAATGCGGCTTTTAAAACAATTGCAGAGGTTAATGAGAAATAAAAAGCACGTATCAACGTTTACAGGTAGCAATATTTTATACTTTTGAAATTCCTAATTATTCGAATGAAGATTATAAAACAGGTACTCTTTTTATTAGTTGTTTTGTGGACACCTACGCTTCATGCACAGGTGGAAAAAAACAGGTTGGTTCAATTGAGCGGAATCATAGTTACGGGCGACAGTTTAAGTCCTGTTCCTTACACAGGGGTAATGTTAAAACACAGCAACCGTGGCACTGTTTCTGACTTTTATGGTTTCTTTTCCATAGTTGCGCAACCCGGTGACGAAATTGAATTCTCATCCATCGGCTATAAAAAAACAATTTATCGAATACCGGATAGCCTAAATGAAAATCGTTATTCACTCATTCAAATACTTAACCGCGACACTGTATTACTTAGTATGGCAGTTATTTATCCATGGCCTACTAAGGAACAATTTAAGCAAGCATTTATTGACTTAAAAATTCCTGATACAGACATGGATCATGCCAGGCGCAATCTTGCCTTGGAAAGAATGCGTGATGAAGCCGAGCGCGTTGAAATGGATGGAAGTTTAAACAGTAAACATGTGCTGCAACAACGTCAATCAAAATTATACTATGCCGGCCAGTTGCCTCCCAATAATTTGCTTAACCCCATTGCTTGGGCGCAGTTTATTCAAGCTTGGAAAGAAGGTAAGTTTAAAAACAAAGACAAGGACTAATGCCTAAACCTTACCGATTATTACTAACCTGTTTTCTTTTTGTTTTTTTTTCTTATGCCTGTTTCTCGCAGTCTGATGCACGTATTTATGGCGTTTTAAAAAACCAAGATAACCAACGACTACCCGGTGTTAGCGTAGGTGTGTTGGGGAGCACCATTGGAGCTGTTACAGATGCTGATGGCAAGTACTCACTAACGGTTCCGTCCAACCAAGAAATTAACATCGCCTTTACCTCAGTAGGTTATGAAACCCTTAGCCAAAAAGTAATATTGGCCGCAGGTGAAAAAGCAGAGGTGAACAAAGTCATGATTAAAGCTATTACAGCATTGCCTCAAATTAATATTGGCGATTCCCGCGACCGCGGCACCATCATGCGCATTGACTCAAAAGCTATTGAAGAAATACCAAACCCTTCCGGAAATTTTGAAACCGTTTTAAAATCATTGGGTAGCGGAATTGTTTCCAATAACGAGTTAAGCTCAGAGTATTCGGTGCGAGGAGGAAATTACGATGAAAACTTAGTGTACGTAAACGATGTTGAAATTTACCGCCCGCAGTTGGTGCGCTCCGGTATGCAAGAGGGGCTAAGTTTCATTAACCCCGATATGGTTTCGGGAATAAAATTTTCTGCTGGTGGATTTGATGCACAATACGGAGATAAAATGTCATCGGTGTTGGATATTCGTTACAGAAAACCAACTGCTTTTGCAGGAAAAATTACGTATGGTTTGCTTGGAGGTGGATTGACACTGGAAGGGGCTTCAAAAAATAAAAAGCTAACCTTTATTGCCGGAGCACGCCAAAAAACCACCAAATATTTGTTAGGGACATTGGATACTGAGGGAGATTACAATCCCACATTTTACGATGTACAGGGATTAGTGAGCTACGACTTTAATGAAAAATATACTGTTTCTTTCCTTGGTAATTTTTCAAAAAGCAAATACAGTATTGTACCGCAAAACCGCACAACTGATTTTGGAACGGTAAGCCAAGCGTTGCGGTTCACTGTTTATTTTGACGGACAAGAAGTGGATGACTTTACCACCAGTACAGGAGCGCTTTCTTTTTCGCACGCGCCAAATAAAAACTTGAACCTTAAATTAATTGCATCAGTATTCAATACTAAAGAAGAAGAAGCTTTTGATATCCTAGGACAGTACTACATTGACGAACTTGAAAAAGATCCTGCTGCTGAAGATTTTGGCGAGGTAAAAGTAAACCTTGGAGTGGGCTCCTTTTTAAATCATGCACGCAATTATTTAGAAGGCACGGTGTACTCATTAGAGCATAAAGGAACACATACCCGTAAACAAGCTGAACTGCTTTGGGGATTGCGTTTCCAATCAGAAAAATTTAATGATAAAATAAATGAGTGGAATTATATTGACTCTTCCGGTTACTCCTTGCCACACCCCACCGATAGCTTAGGGCAGGCACTTACATCACAGCCCCAATTGCTGGTGCAGGATGTTTTAAATAGAAAAAATACTTTGGCGTCCAATCGCTACAGCGGCTACATTCAAAACAATTTTTTCTTTAATGATAAAAGTCGTTTTGTGTTAGCCACCGGTGTAAGGTTTACTTATTGGGATCTTAATAAGGAATTAAACATCAGCCCCAGAGCATCATTGTCCTACAAGCCGAGATGGAAACGTAAGTTTAACTTTCATGTGGCTACTGGCTTGTATTACCAACCGCCTTTTTACAAAGAGTTACAAAATCCGGAAGGCACCATTAACACTAAATTAACAGCACAGCAATCGGTGCATTTTGTTGCCGGTGCTGATTATTATTTTTTGGCTTGGGGGCGTGAGTTTAAATTTGTAACCGAAGCCTATTACAAATGGCTTGATAACCTCATTCCTTACAAAGTTGATAATGTTCGCATTCGTTACTTGGGTAAAAACAACTCTAAAGGGTATGCGCGCGGAATTGATTTTCGCATTAACGGGCAATTTGTAAACGAAGCAGAATCATGGGCCAGTTTTTCGTTGTTGAGAACAGAAGAAAATCTTCTTGATGATGTTTATTACATCAGGCTAAATGCAAGAGGTGATACCATACGCGGATATAGCATTGATAAAGTAGCTACCGATAGCATTAAAGTGGTACCTGGTTATCTTCCACGTTTAACAGATCAACGTGCCACTTTCAGTATTTTCTTTTCTGATTACCTTCCCAAGTTTCCTACCTATCGAATGCACATGACCCTTGTATTCGGCACTGGATTTCCTGTGGGGCCTCCCGGCAATGACCGTTACACCGATGTAAACAGGTTTCCCTTTTACAGGCGGGTGGACATTGGGTTTAGCAAGCATTTTATTGAAGAAGGAAAGCACGTGGACCAGCGAATCAAATTTTTTAATCGCTTTAAATCATTGGCACTTTCAGTAGAGGTATTTAATTTGCTGCAGGTAAACAACACCGTTTCTTACACATGGGTGAGCGATGTTTACGGAACAAAGTATGGGGTTCCTAATTATTTAACAGGCCGTCAATTAAATGTGAGGCTAACCGCTAAATTTTAGTTTTATTTTTTTTTGCTGCTCAATTTTTATCATTGAGCCTGGCGCATCATGGGGTTAGGCTTGGGTTGATGCTCCACATCGTTTTGTATTTTTTTCTTTGATTTACCCATGGTATTTGTTGCGTAAGCACTGTGTCTGATGCCTACATAAAAGTCTAATCCGTCAAAGTCAGAAAGCCCCGTTAATGCAGTTAAATAATCGGAACCTAATATAACTTGTCCCAATCGCAAAGCCATCCCTGCACGGAATTGCTTGTATTCATACATTGACAAAGGAAACGATATTTCATAACGCCACAGCTCAATCCTAGGCGTTACACAAAACTGCGATGGCCTTCTCACCCCTGTAGCTTTTGATTGAATGGGTTGCATCAGTGATGCATTTACATACAAGATTGAAGAAAAACTGTAGTCAAATTGTACACTCAATGCTGTGGGTAATTGCGCCTTATAGGATGTGCTCTTTAACGCCCCATCAACAACATCATATACTTTTACGTTTAGCTGCTGTGCAAACTGATCGGCTGATTTAACATGGGCAGTGTCAAATCCATCCCAAACAAAGGAGTTGTTATTGAATTGGTAGGTTCTCGTTTCTGTAGTAAATCGAATGCTACCGGCATCAATAATGGATGCGCCAATTTTGTATTTGTATTTTTTAAGTTTTCTTACATGTATATTGTAAGCATACGGATTGAAATTATGCACATACTGAAAGCCAATGGTGGTGCTATAGCCTGATCCTCTTTTCTTAAAATAGTTATGGTCTTCGCCTAAGGGCATTGCATAACCAAAATCAGCGTTAAGGTCGGGAACAGTTAGTAATGAAGCATTATCAAATGAATAGCTGATACCTGAGTTCTTAATATAAGCACCGCTAAGGCCATAGAGATAATTGAGGGTAATGCCGAAGGCCAGTTTACCTTTGGTTCCGGCTTTAAATTGCTGAGCTATTGTGGCGCCCAATTCCCCAAACGCAAGTGCACTAATGCTGTTGTCCGATGCCAGCAGATCTAATTTTTGCTGTGGCTTATAATCGGATCCTTCAAATAAAAATTTAGCTACTTCATAGTTCAGATTTCTTACATCAATATCACTGCGAAGCGATGCATGTATTCCAAAGGCTGTTGTGCCCATCCTTGCATAAAAGGAAGGGCCTTTTAGAAGCAATTGCATATGGCCGTTTTTGTCTGATGGGGTATAGCGGTCTTTCCAGTCGTCTGTTTTAAAATCGCCTTTGTATAATTTCCTTAATGACATTTCCTTTTTAGGAACATACACATAATCGTTTTGTGCTGAAACATGTACAGAGAACAGGTTTAGCTCGTATTTAATGGGCGACAAGGCAATGGACGATGGGTTTAACTCAATTCCTAAGTTGCCAGCAAAATTACTGTTGGCCATGCCCCAAGTTTCCTGTGCCGACAATTGTGAGGTCGTGACGCTGGCGGCAATTAGCAGGATTGTTTTTAATAATTTCATTGAAAGCGTTCGTTAATTGTAATGTCGGTTTACGCATATACAACTCATTAGTTTGAATAAAAATGCTGTTAATCTTGCATTTTTACCTATGAAAAAAAATACAAATCGTGTTTTTCAGCTCTCAAAAAAGAATAGTTTACCAATGAGGTGAGAGGTTATTAACAATTTTTATGAGAGATAAAAGGTGGTTTTATAGAGGTAAAACATGTTTTTTCAGAGTGAGAAGAAATAAAAAAAATAAATTTTCAGAGGAGAAATTCAATTTTACAGAGGTAAAATAAAATTCGAACAGTAATGTTTCGATAATTTATTTTTCAGTTTTACCTATGAAAACTGCCTGTTAATAAATTCATACATGCAGTTGCGCAATAGCAGAAATTATGTAGTTGATTTGCTGACTAAATTTCTAAAATCAAATTTCAAAATGGCAACTAAAAAAGCTCCGGCTAAAAAAGCTCCAGCAAAAAAAGCAGCTCCTAAAAAGAAAGCTGCAGCTCCAAAGAAAAAAGCAGCAGCCCCTAAGAAAAAGGCAGCAGCTAAACCAAAAGTTAAGCGTACACCAAACGCAGCATTTATGAAAGCCATGACAATTGGAGAAGCATTACATCCTGTTGTTGGAAGCAAACCATTACCACGTACTGAAGTTGTTAAAAAACTTTGGGAGTACATCAAAAAGAACAAATTACAAGATCCAAAAGAGAAACGTAACATCAACGCTGACGATAACTTGAAAAAAGTTTTCGGTGGCAAAAAAACCGTTTCTATGTTTGAAATGACTAAATTAGTTAGCAAACATTTATCTTAAGATTTTTTTTAAGAAAGAACCACAAGAGGCGGTTTCCGAAAGGAGCCGCCTTTTCATTTGTAGATAAGTTCCCTGCATTCTAAACTTTAAGCAAACAAGGTTGTTGTTTATGCTTTAAATTAATGGTTAAATTTATCCTCTACATGTTGTTTTTGTGATGGGAGGATGCGAAGGTGTGCAAGACCAAATAAGTAAGGTAAAATATAAATAATGCAAGTGCTTAACTCGTTTTTAATTCAACTACCAAATAGAATGCTGTTTCTCTCTGTTAAATTAAATTAAGAATATGTTAGGAATACGTTTTACCAAGTTTGAGCCTGAGCAAGAAGGCAGCACTTTTGATAAGTTGCTAAAACTCTTTTTTGAGCTTTTAAATTACACAGCTGGAGATGTGGGTGAGGCGCTGTCATGGTTAACCGAACTTGATAAAAAATACAAGCTTACCGACAAGGATTACGGAATGGCTGATTTTATTAAAGACCTTAAAGAGAATGGATACATTAAAGACAATGGAGAAGAAGGGGCTTTAAGTCTTACTCCAAAATCGGAACAAACGATACGCAAAAATTCCTTAGAAGAAATTTTCGGTAAACTCAAAAAATCAACGCGTGGTAACCATAAAACTTTTTTTACAGGGCAGGGTGATGAAGTGAGCCCAGATGTAAGGCCGTTTCAGTTTGGTGACACCACAGAGTCTATTAACTTAACGCATTCTCTTCAAAATGCACAGGTGCATCATGGCATTGATGAGTTTAAACTTACCGAAGACGACCTTGAGATACAAGAGCGAGAGTTTAAAACGCAAAATGCAACCGTGCTAATGATTGACATTTCGCACTCAATGATACTGTATGGTGAGGACCGCATAACGCCTGCCAAAAAAGTGGCCATGGCACTTGCTGAACTTGTTAAAACAAAATATCCTAAAGACACACTTGATATAATTGCATTTGGTGACGATGCTTTTCCTATTACTGTTAAAGATTTACCTTATTTGCAGGTTGGACCCTATCATACCAACACCTCAGCCGGTTTGGAACTGGCCATGGATCTTCTCAGAAGAAGAAAAACGCCTAATAAGCAAATTTTTATGATCACCGATGGAAAACCTACTTGTCTTAAAGAGGGGAATACCTATTACAAAAACAGTTTCGGACTTGATCGTAAGATCATGAATAACGTTTTTAATCACGCAGCACAATGCAAAAGGCTCAACATTCCCATCACTACTTTTATGATTGCATCTGATCCTTACCTGCAGAAATTTGTGCGAGAGTTTACAGAGATTAACAAAGGCCGTGCATTTTATAGCTCCCTTAATGGATTGGGCGAATATATTTTTGAGGATTACATCCGCAACCGAAGAAAAAAAGTTAACTAAAAATTCGTGTTGGCATTTTTTCTAAATTGAATTTTTAAAAACGAACTTGAATATCAATATTGAAACATTATATGAAAATAAAAAACATAAACACATTAGGCGAACTAAAGAAGAGTGGTTATAAATCGCGGAGTGTAAAAGAAGAGATGCGCCAAAATCTTTTGAAGTTGCTGGCATCAAAAGAAAATTTTTTTAAAGACATCAAAGGTTACGAGGATACGGTAATTCCTCAACTACAAACGGCTATCCTGTCAAGACATAATATTATTTTCTTGGGATTGCGCGGACAGGCCAAAACACGCATCGCCCGTTTAATGACACATCTGCTGGATGAATATATTCCTGTTATCTCCAGATCGGAGCTGAACGATGATCCGTTAAATCCACTTTCTCGGTTTGGCAAGGATTTGATTGATGATATGGGGGATAACACACCTGTAAACTGGGTTCATCGGTCGGAACGCTATAGCGAGAAATTAGCTACGCCTGACGTGTCAGTAGCCGATCTCATAGGTGATATTGATCCTATTAAAGCTGCGGCCATGAAATTAACTTATGCTGATGAGCGTGTGATACATTATGGCATGATACCTCGCAGTAACAGAAATATTTTTGTAATTAATGAATTACCTGATCTGCAGGCACGCATACAAGTGGCTCTATTTAATATTTTGCAGGAAGGTGATATACAAATAAGAGGTTTTAAATTGCGCCTGCCGCTCGACATACAATTTGTTTTTACAGCCAATCCGGAAGATTACACTAACAGAGGATCTATTGTAACTCCGCTTAAGGATCGAATTGGTAGTCAGATTTTAACGCATTATCCTAAAACGCTTGAAACGGCAGGAGCAATAACAACACAGGAGGCAGATATTGCAGCCTCGCAAAGGGAAAATATTTCAGTTGATCCACTTCTCCTAAAGCTGATTGAGCTTATTGCTTTTGAAGCACGGCAAAGTGAGTTTATAGATCAAAAAAGTGGAGTAAGTGCAAGGCTGACCATTTCTGCACTTGAAAACCTTTATAGTGTTTGTGAGCGAAGAATGATATTAAATGGTGAAGAGAAAACAGAAGCTCGTATTGCAGATTTATACGGTATCATTCCTTCCATCACCGGCAAAGTAGAGTTGGTATATGAGGGCGAATTAGAAGGCATTACGACCGTTGCACAAACATTGCTGGGAAAATCCATTCGCAAAGTGTTTTTAGAAGATTTCCCGGATCCGGAAAAATCAAAAAAATCAAAACAAGGAAATGTTTATGCTGAAATTGTGAACTGGTTTTCTGAAGGTAATGAACTGGATGTGTTAAATGATCTTTCTGATAAGGATTATGAAAAGCAATTAAGAAGTGTTGCGGCCTTAAAGGATGTTGTAAAAAAATATTTGCGCAATACGCCTAAAGAAAAAGAACTGTTGATGAGCGAACTTGTGCTGCACGGGTTAGCGGAGTTTTCGCAAATCAGTAAAAAACAATTGGAGCGTGGCCTTAAGTTTAAAGACCTCATGAGCACAATGTTCGACTTTAAGCAAACACGAGATGAGGATTAATAAAATGCGGGTTAAAGCATTACATCTGCCCAATAAAAAAATCGTTTAAGGGATCAAACACAAAGTTGATCCAACCTTGTTGGTGGCTTTCTGCTTCTTTTTCAGAGGGGAAATGTGAGTGTGTCAGGATTATTTCTGTTCCTGCTGCTGTCTTTTTAAACGTCATCTCAAC
>JAYTNW010000142.1:0-3899 GCA_043748115.1 Bacteroidota bacterium
AAAAATATTTTGAATGTATCGCGGAGATGAACTGCGATTTGTTTCCCAACCTACAATAGTGCGACCTGTTGCATACACTCGGCTGTCCATAATAGTACTCATGTTGCCTCCTGAGTTGGTTTCGTTGCCGCCAGTATGCGTCCCTGCCATGCTCATGTTTTGGTATCCTTTTATTGGGTTCCAAACAATATTATTATAGTACCCTGTAAGCATACAATGGTATTGACGTGTTGGCAAATCAACATCGTTAAAGTGCATGTTTCTTATCGTAGCTCCATAACTGGCATCTATATCGCTAAAAGTTTGATTGCGCCCTCCAACGCCCACTACATTATAGTTAGATAAATGAATAGATGCCGCAGCAAAAGCATTGTCATTTTCAGCTTCATTAAAATCGGCTGCTTTTCTTTTTATTGCCGTCATATTATTTCCATTCATATTTACTCTCATCCCATTACCTGAATTAAGTACAACAGAAGCATTGTACGCAACATTTCTTTTTCCCATATCTGCGCCTCTATTCAAGTTTAAAATTATACTGCTTTGCGAAACACACATGTAATTTTTTTCCCATCCTTTAACGGTAACAATCCATGCGGCATCATCTGCATAATCAGATGTTGTAATTAAATATGTTGGGTCATATAATAAATTAAGGTCTGATTGAGTATATCCTAATGCAGAAAGCTGTTTTATCCCAGATGGCGCTCCGTGATCAACAACATCCAAACAAGGCTTTGGATTAATTCTATGCCAACAAGCGTTTCCGGCTGCACTTTTAAAATGATTTACAAAGTCAGCTTGTGATGTATTGTTATCTACTGACCACATTCCTGAGCCATAATTTGTGCCAGCGTGAAACGATGTTACCACTGCAATTCCCGTTGTTTGTGATGATTTTAATAGCTGCAAGAATGAAGTGTAAATGGAAATATTTCCACCTGTTCCGCCACCTGATGGCCCAGTTGCACCCGTATCGCCCTTATCGCCCTTATCACCTTTCACACCTTGAATGCCCTGTAATCCTTGCGCCCCGGCCGCTCCCTGCATTCCGGTGTTTCCAGTATCACCTTTAGAGCCTACTACCTTACCCGCTTTTAGTACATTGCCGTCAGAAAGAAATAAAAACAAGTCCCCTGCCCCATCAATAGATGTATTTATTACCGAAATTCCATCTTTGCCACTTCCAAAACTAACTTCTTTCCAACTTTGACTGTAATATGTTCCTGTTGATTTGTAGCACTTCCATGGCGTTGCCGTAGTGTCGTAATAAACAGTACGCTCTCTGTTGATAGCACCAGTTGAGCCTGTTTGGATAACCGTTGGTACGCCTTTTCCTAAAAAAATATACGTGTCGTTAATTTTTTGTTGAGCAAAAGTTGCTGTTTTTACTAACATCAAAATAAATAGTAATTGTTTTTTCATATTTTAATTTTCTTTTTTATTTACAATAATTTCATCGTTGGCAAATTTAATATATTCAAATTTTCTCTCCCATGTTTTTACTATTTCATGTAATGGATATGTTTTTATTTCTCCATCAACTTCATTTTCTGTTACAATCCAATTTCCTTTTTTGTCGGTAAATCCCAATTGTACTATTTTTCCTTTTGTGTCTAAAATTTCTTTAGAAACCCAAGTAATGTTTCTATTTACTGATGCTTTTCCCATTATGATTAGTTTTTGTTTAAATAATTTCACAATCCGTTATATTTATTAATCTTCCGTCTTCAAGAAGAAAATCACTATATCCTGTTTTTCCTTTGTTTACGGCCTCTGCGGTAAAAGTAACTCCAACTAAATGCTTATACCAAAGTCCTATGTTATTGGCTTTTGTTATTCTTATGATTACTGGATTTGTAAACTCTAACGTCAGTTCATTATAAGGAATAAATTCTTGCTTTGTTTTATTTGTTTGGCCTTCAATGTAGTCTAAAAATACACCATCGTGCCTAAAAATGGCATTAGCATGTTTGTGATTTCCGTGTATTATTTTCATAATTTAATTCATAATGTCAGGAGAAAGATAAACCAGTCCAGCAGGTGGAATATTTCCAGTTACGCCACCCTGAACAGAAACATCCCAGTTTGCCGCAGCGCGAGCATTGTTTTTGTCGTTTAGTCTTGCTCTATACAAATTCCATGTAGTATTTGTTCCGTTACTTCTAAGTAACCACGATGAACTGTTGTCTGGAATGTCAGACACCCACATTTGAACCGTTCCGCTTGGATTTCCGTCTGCTTCAAAGGCTGCATTGTTAACCCCTTGAATAAACATGTTTGTTAATACCGCTGTCATGGTTTGGGGGGTGGTGCTTATTCTTATATTGCTCCTTAAACACTTTTGCTCAATGTGAACACCGTCTATTTTTACTATTTTATTGGTAGTTGCTCCTTTCCCATCTATCCAAAGGTGGTGTGTGGGGTTGGGAGCGGTTGCCGAGCCTTCCCATACCGTGTCAATCATATAAAGCCCATCGCTTCCTACAAAGTGAACGCCTGCTAAACTTCCAGGAGCGCACCTTATTTTAGAATTGATAAATATTGAAGAGTTTGACCCTGAATTAGGGGATGTCGCTCCAGTCCAATTGCCATCACCTAAAAAGATTCCTTTGTAGTAATTGTCCGACCATTTGCAGTTAACAAACAAATTTTGTAACCCAAAAAGAATATTTGTACCTATATAAAAATTAGAGAATTGGACATTGTTAAAATGACTGCCGTAGCTTGAGTCAAGTTCAATACCTATATCTTGAGTAGTGCCGTTATCTATCCCTTTAAAAGTTAGATTAGAAAAATAATAATTGTATTGAATTAAATTATTAGATATACCATCGGCTTCATTTTGCGATGCAGGTATTCTATAAAATAAACTGCCGTTTACATTGCTTGTGTTTTGCATTAAAGCACCCTTTCCCTCTATTCCAAAAAGATAACTTCTATTATTTGAAGATGTAGCCGCTGTCCTTGTTATTGCATGTTTTTGATTAAACCAATAGTACCTGTTGTCGTGGCATGTAATAAATTTAGAAGCTAAATTTCCCTCCATTGTCCTCAATGCCTGCTCCCAACAAGCATCGGATAGCGTCCAACTTGTTACATCTATTCCACTTACTAAAGGAAATGCTGCTGCTGCTGAAAGGTTAGTATAGCTAACTCCTGTTGATGGATTGTTTACAGTGTTCAGCATCTGTAATGTACCGTTTCCTACCGTACTGCCGTTTTCAAATCGTTCGGGAGAGAAGTACTCCCCTCCAACAGATATAGCTGCGGAGTTTATAGCGTTTGTTAAAACTGATTGCGTTACAAAAGGGTTTGATGTTGAAGGGGTGTTTGCTGCCGCCCCAGCATCCCTAATCGCATCGCTAACATATCTTTTGCCTGTGAAATCGGGTACTACATTTGACGTTAACAAAACAGCACCCGTAATGCCGTTTACGCTTGAAACTCCAACGCCTGCTCCAGTTACTTTTACCCATGTGTTTGAAGATGAATAAATAATAAAATCACCTAAGGCAAATGTCTGCGCCCCTCCTCCCGTATTTGCCGTTCCTGCCACTCCTACAATATAAGCATCTCCAGCAACACCTGTTCCATTAGTTAATGTAGGGGTGTTCGTAGCTGCATTCCATGAGTTTTTGTAGTTAGTAGGGCTGCTTACTACAATATCGGTAAGGAGGGCAATTCGTGCGGAGGTGGAATTCATCCCTGCCGCTTCTGCTGCATTTAAAGAGTTTTTTTGAATGTCGGTGACGTATCTTTTGTCTGTCGAGTCGGGCAAATTGTTTGTTGTTGCCGCCACCGCCCCAGTAAGACCATTCCATGAGCTTACCCCAACTCCTGTATTAGATATTTTAATCCATACTAAAGAAGAATTTAAAATAACTAAATCGCCTACA
>JAYTNW010000143.1:0-6200 GCA_043748115.1 Bacteroidota bacterium
ATACTTCCGCACTTTTAGGTTATTCCATCAACTCCTGGCAATGGAGTTTTGATGACTCATCGGCAATTGCTACTACTGCGAGTACCTCTCACACGTTTAATCAATACGGTCAATATGATGTAAAACTGATTGTATCCGCCACCAATGGATGTATTGACTCGCTCACACAACCCATCACCGTTAACCGCCTTCCGTTAGCTTCTTTTACAGCAACCAACGTTTGCGAATACAACCCGATGGTTGTTAACGATCAATCTACACTGGTTAATGGCAACATCAGCCACTGGCTTTGGAACTGGGGCGACAACACCACCGATACGCTTGCAGGCCCATCACATTTTTACGCCACACATGGCTCTTATCTTGTGCAATTAAAAGTTACAGGTAACAACGGCTGCGTCCATGATACTACTCTTACAGTTACCATCTATGACAAGCCTGTGGCCGCATTTAATTTTGTTAACGCCTGTCAGTATGAGTCTGTGCACTTCAATGATTTTTCCACGGTTCAAGATGACACTGTTGCACTATGTAGCTGGAATTTTGATGACGGCACCACCTCCTCCTCTCAAAACGAATTTCATTCCTTTTCGCAAGCGCAAACGTATGATGTTACACTTATCGTAGCAAGCACTTATGGTTGTAGCGACACCTTGCAGCAAACCATAAATATAGCACCCAAACCCAACGCCAGTTTTGCTGCACAAAATGTTTGTTTACAAGACCCTATGCAATTTAACGATGGCAGCACCATCGCTTCAGGCTCCATCAACAAATGGCGCTGGGATTTTGGTGATACCAACACCTCCACCATCACCCATCCGCAGCATACATATGCCAGCAGCGGCAACAAAAACATTGTACTCATCATCGAAAGCGATCATCAGTGTTTCGACACCTCCTTTGCCCAATACCGTGTGTATGAATTGCCTGTGCCTGATTTTATTGCCGACACGATAGAAGGATGCCAACCGTTTTTTGTTGACCTCAGCGATGCTTCCTCTACCAATGAAGGAATCATTACCCGCTGGAATTGGAATTTTGGGGATGGCCAAACTGACACTATTACCAATCCCGCCATTCGCGTTTATGATGAACCTGGATATTTTGACATTTCACTTCTGGTTGAAACCAACCTTGGCTGCAAAAACACTTTATTAAAAGAGAATTACCTTCATGTGTACCCCAAACCAGTAGCTGCATTCACCATCGAACCTTCTACTACGAGTATCCTCCATGCCGTTATAGATATTATTGACGAGTCGTCAGGAGCGAACAGCTGGATTTATGATTTTGCTGACAGCACCACTTCCACTGACCAAAATCCTACACACTGGTTTCCTCGTCCGGCTGATTATTTTGTAACACAATATGCCATCAGCATGGACGGTTGTATAGACACCACCTTCCGGTATGTTGAAATTAAAAACGATTTTGCACTCTATATACCTAACGGCTTTAGCCCCAACAGCGACAGCAAAAACGAAATGTTTAAAGCGTATGGCATTGGCGTTACCGATTTTTATATGCAAATATTTAACCGTTGGGGGCAACTGCTCTTCACCACCAGCATTATGGAACAGGGCTGGAACGGCACCTTTAAAAACGAACCGGTAAAACAAGGCGCTTACATTTATTCCATAAAAGTGAGAGATATTTTTAACAAGCCACACTCTTACCATGGAACTGTTACAGTAATAAGGTAGCGAAGCAATTATTCATGTCTTGCATTTTGGTGAGAGCAAAACACCAGCGGCTTATTATAAGCAACAAAAACGCCTGCACAATGTAGGGCTCGAACTTTCTATCTCTAGGATAAACATAATTTTGTTTCTCAAATTGTCAGAAGCACAACTTATCGCATACCACAAAGGCGACAAATCATATTTGTTTTTAAGTTTAGATAAAATTAAAAACTATGACGATTTAAACAGTTTGTTCCTTCAAGTACTGGCGCGTAAATATGGCGATAGAAACAATGATGTAAAAAAAACTTTGAGAAGGTGCCTTACTTAAATAGTTCGCTCTTTGAGCCTACTGGAATAAAGCTAGAAACTGAAATTGAAGAAATAAAAACCAACAAGATTTTTGAAAATGCTTTTGAATGGCGTTTTAAATTTCCGGAAGTGCTGAATGATGATGGCGATTTTGTGGGCTTTGATGTGGTGATTGGGAATCCGCCTTATATGAGAGTGCAAGAAATACAAACATCACAGCCAATACAAAAATTGCATTGCGAAAGTCAAGAAGAAAAAGCCGACACAACCGAACTAGAAACCCAAATAGACCAATTGGTTTACAAGCTTTACAACCTAACAGAAGAAGAAATAAATATTATTGAGAATAGCTAATCCAACAGAACTACTTACGCTTCACACACGTTTTATTCTAAAACTATTTTTCTTACCACAACAGCTGCTGTGGTTGTAAGTTTCACTTGGTAAATACCTGCTGCATGTTGGTTTAAATCAAGTTTAATGTTTTCTCCTGCTTTCACGTTTTGTTTAACCACCTCTTTTCCCATTGCATCGCAAATAGAAAGTTCAGCGTTATGCGCGGCTGATCGAATGAAAACAATTCCTGCAGTGGGGTTAGGATAAATAGTAATATCATTTTCTGCTTGCACAGCATTCAATCCTGTAGGAACCACACAGCTTACAAGTGCTTCCCATCCACTGGCTGTAATTCCTTCGTCAGCATGAAAGCGAAACGTTAATGCACCGGTTAAATGGGTGGAGGTGATGACACCCGGTGAGTTTGCTCCGCAATAAATTCCTATAAGTGGAGAAAAGACAATATCAGGTCCATCATAAATCTCTAAATAGTCGTAATTACAATTAGGGTCATTCTCCAGGTTAAACGAGGTAAAATCCACTTTTACTTTTTGTGTTGACAATACCGGCAAAAACTTTTTAGTAAAATCGGTATAATCGCTGTAGTTGTTCAATCCACCTTGGTCATAAAAAATAGCAGAGCATGTGGTTTCAGTTTGGTTACTCATGTTAATAGTAACCCCCACAATAAGGCTTTTGGTAATGTAAATAGAATCTTGTCCATCAGATAAGAGAAATTTCAACTGTATTACAGTTCCCACAGGGGTTGTCGGTTGAACAGAGACATTAAATGTTACAGGAATAGTTTGTCCTACATTAACCACACCCACCTGTGCCGGAGCTGTGTTTACAGTAACATAGGCAGCATTAGCACCCACGGCACTGCACGTAAGCACAGCAGCTGCAGAACTAAGCTGACCTGTGTTTAATGCATTTACATTTAAATCAGCGGATTCAGCAGGCTCTAGGAATCCGTTTGCATTGTTGTCATTGGTAAGGTTTAGGTAAGACAGATTGAAGCTAGGTCCTGCTTGTCCTGTACCTAATTTATAGGTGAGCACATTGTTTACTGCGCCAATATCCCACACGTTTAAGCCACTGGGATCGCCATTATAAAATGTAGAAGCAGGTGTGGAAGAAGCACCATACACATCATTAAATCCGGCATGAAAACAAGCTCCACTGTGGTTGTTGTTGTTATTATTTGCATGTTCAAGATAAACCTCATGATGAAAAGTTTGATTATCGCCCATGCGATCCACATGCCAAATGGTTAAGCCTTCATCATCAATAAAAGTGCTTCGTCCTGTTTGCATTCTGTTTTCTAAAAGAAAAAATTCGTTGGTATCATTAATATTTCTATACATGTAGCAAATCCCTGAGTTGGCCGTATCGGTATTCACGCCATTGTAATTGGTAACATCAATTACCTGACCCCATCCCACATTGCTCCTAAAAAGCGGATTGGGCACGGTAGGGTTACTAAAGTCACCATACCAACACATCAAATCAAAAGCACCAATTCCATCAGGCCCTGACATGTTATTGTACTTATATGTATCGGGCCACTTGCCTATCATGTGTCCATTTTCATGGGCTACCACCGCCAATTGCAGCGGGCTGTTGGCAGGCGAACAATTGTAATCATTGGAAAAAACACCATCAGCATTAAACGCTGTGTAGCTTCCTTTGTGATGCCACATGCCTTGAGCCCAAGCTGGAGGATAACCCGTGTACATTAAGTTAATGGCCATAATGCTGTTGTCAGGATTAAGAGATAACGTTGAAAAATCAAAACCCTGCGCATCGAGCCATTGAAGTGCAAGACCCAAAATTTGCTGCGCACCCACGGCATAGGGCAATGAATCATAATGCGCAAACGTAAACGGTGCCCTGAAGTAACCGTAAACTTCATTCTCGTAGTCAAGCACGCCACCGCTAATGTCAGAATAAAATGTGCGTAGCGAACCGTTGTTGCCGAAATTCTGATAAGCAAGATCATTACAAAAATCATCAAACTCACTCATGGGCAGTGCGCCCGGTTCGTCAGAAAAATCCACCACCAAGCAAAGTCCTTTAATGTTGCCTGAAACCGGATGGATGGGCGTAGTAAACGTTTGAGCTCCTGAAGAATTTTCCATGCGGAAATTGTTATTGCTTTCACTTGCGCCCATTTGCTTCATGTTGGTTTTCATGATGGTGTTTCTCGCCTTTTCAGAAACATCTAAATGACGCGCCCATGACAGATCGTTACGCAACAGTGCTGCATTATTTTTTTGGCCATGATAAATGATTCCTGATGAAAGCAGCTCTTCTTTTGTATCCGACAAGGTTGCATAACAAATATATTGTGTTGCTTTATCGCGTATTACTGTAAACCCATCCAAGCCCTCGGCACGCATGTAATATTCAGTGCCGTAAAGTTTAACATCAACAGAGGTGCCGTCAGGTTGTTTAAATGTCATGAGGTTACCGTTAAACACCGATGCATGTAACTGAACAGTAGCAATGACCATTAATAAGAATATATTTTTTTTCATGTGTTATTTTTATGCCATTTGTTAGCGCTTGGCATTGCTACAAATTTAGGCATTTGTAGGTTATGGCGAAACTGTTTAGGCTACTCATTATAGTCATATGCGGTCTGAGTTTTACAAGCCGCTTACACATTTCTTGTAAAACACAAAAGCCACTCTTCAATAAGAAAGGTGGCTCTTGCATTTTATGGTTAAACCAATTTGCTGTGTTTACTCCACTATTAACCGTTGGGTATAAGTTTTGTCGTTTGCCTTAACATTTACCATATACAAACCAGCAGGTAAAGTGCTTATGTTGAGATCAAGTTCGTTATACCCTTCTGCGGCTTGTTGCTGCTCGCTATAAACTACCTTTCCCAATGCATCAAATGTTGTTAGTGTCACCGTTTCCTGCTGTGCTGAAGTAAAACTAACCGTAGTGTGGCCACCTTTTACCGGATTTGGAAACAACGTGATGGCACGAGGTGCAACAGTAGTAGTTGTTCCGCCTACCAATGGAGAAGGAATGGTATAAACAATGGTTAACTTAGGTCGAATAGACGCAGTAGGGTGATCACTTGAAGCAAATATCAGCTTACGAAAACTTTTTTCTTGTTGCAATTTTAACATAAAACCAAAACTTGTAGCCGGGTTGTTTCGGGAATCAATGATCAGTTGTTTGATGTTAATGTTGGTGAAACTTTGAGTGCTTGAAGTGGTTCCACCCAGCGACACCCGATTGGTGGTGGTAGTAGAAGGCTGGTTGGCCCATGTAACTGTAGTCTCATTCCATGCAGAGGTAATGCGACTGATGAAACTGCTGTTGGTGTTAAATATTTGCGCATGTTTACCTTCTTGGCTGGTGGGGTTAAAATACAAAGCCAGTGTAGCACTTGAAATAACTGCGTTGGTAGGAATACCACTAAGGTCGAACTGAAGGAGAGAACGCACATTGGATTGGTTGCCTCCGTTAGTCCATGCAATAGCATCAAAATCTTGTTTGGTGCCAAAGTTGCGTGTGTTGTACCCGCATGGTACACAGCTAAAAATTTCAGCGTCTTTTCCCGCTGCTGCATCGGGTTGTAAAACAAGGGTGGTTTGTGCAAACGATGCTGAAGTCAGTAAGCCCGCAGCTAACGTAAACAATACATGTTTTGTCATAAAGATGTTTTTTATATGTTATAATAAAATAAAAATTTCTTCTCTTTTCATTAAAAGGTGCTGAAGCAACTTCTAAATTTTAATTTACCCAGTTTTCAAAAAGGTGTAGTTACACAAGCGTTAGTTAATTTTTTACAACCATTACTTGCCTGCTTTGTCCTTTAGCAACTAACCTTACCATGTAAACACC
>JAYTNW010000144.1:0-4201 GCA_043748115.1 Bacteroidota bacterium
ATTTTTCATCACCGTTAAAAAAATCTTAGAGGCGGGAATAATCACATCAGCGCGATCTGGATTGAGGCCTAAAACCTGAATGCGTTCTTCATAGCTATACGAATTGAGCACATCGTTAAGGTCTTTAACCTCTGAAAAAAGTAACGGTTTGCCCTCTTTGCGTTTCATCATTTTAAAAATTTTGTTGATGTTGCCTCCTGAGCCAATTGCTGTGATAGGGGAGTAGCTTTTGGTTTGTACCCTAATCCATTCTTTAAACTCCTCCCAATATTCTTTGCTTACTTGTTCGTGCAACAACCGTATGGTTCCAATATCGAATGAGCGTGACACCACTTGTTTTCCTTTATGGAACAGCGTAATTTCTGTGCTTCCACCACCTACATCAACATAGAGGTAGGAAGAATTTTGGTCTAAATGTTCAGCAATATGATTGGAGTAAATGATCTGTGCCTCCAAACCACCTTCAATAATTTCGAGGTTAAGTCCGGCTTCTTCCTGAATGCGTTTAACAACATCTTTTCCATTGGTAGCCTCCCGCATGGCAGAGGTAGCGCATGCACGGTAATCATAGGCTTCAAACACATCTATCAGCATTTTAAAAGCCTTCATGGTTTGAATTAATTTGTGAGCCTTTTCTCCGCTTATGTATTTAAGTGTAAAAACATCCTCTCCCAGTCGAATGGGCATGCGAATGAGTTCGCTTTTTTTAAAAAGAGTTTCACCATTCTGTTCATGTACATGACACAACAGTAATCTAACGGCATTTGATCCTACATCAATAGCTGCAAAACGCATTTCTTCTGAGTAATTGGCAGAGTAATAAACCACAAATATGTTTGTTTTGTTTCATATAAAAATGAGAAGTTAGATGCTTTTAGCGTTATTGCTTCTCAAAAACTTATAAACATCCTCTTGTGCACGAATGCGCGATTTTCCGTAAGATGATTTGAATTGGTTATCCTGTAGTTTGTTAAGCATCCTTGCTTTGGTGTTGTCATTCCACATTATGTTTATCATGCTTTTCAATTCTTCTTTAACATCTTTATCATAAATGGGTACAGCCACTTCGCTTCTGAAATCAAGATTGCGCAACATCCAATCGGCCGATGAAATAAAAATTTTTTCGTTGCCGTCATGCGAGAAAATAAAAATTCGGCTGTGTTCTAGCAATCGGTCCACTATGCTTATCGCTTGTATGTTTTCACTCATTCCTTTTACACCACAAATGAGCGAGCAAATACTTCTAACAATTAATTTTATTTCCACTCCTGCATTGCTTGCCTCATATAGTTTTTGTATCATCTCTTCGTCAACCAGGCTATTCATTTTTAAAACGATTTGTGCAGGCTTTCCTTTTTGGGCAAATTCAATTTCTTTATTGATGAGCGAAACAAATTTTTTGCGCATGTTAAATGGTGAAACAGCAAGGTGTTTGTATGTACCCGTTTTGTAGTTGTTGATGTAAAACTGAAAAACCTTTTCGACTTCAGACGTTACTCTTTTGTCGCACGTAAGCAGGCTCATATCTGTGTATAAGCGTGCCGTATCTTCATTAAAGTTCCCTGTTCCTATGTGAGCATATTTATAAAGTTTATTGTCTTCCAGCCGCGATATTAAAAACAACTTGGAATGCACCTTTAATCCTTGCACACCATAAATCACTTTCACCCCTTCATCCTGCATTTTGTTGGCCCAACGTATGTTGGCTTCTTCATCAAATCGTGCCTGCAATTCAACCACCGCTGTAACGCTTTTTCCGTTTTTTGCTGCATTAATCAGCGTATTCACAATATTGGAGTTTTTGGCCGCACGGTAAAGTGTTACATGTATTGTTTTTACACGTGGGTCAATGGATGCTTCACGAAGAAGGTCTATGAGATAATGATACGATTGAAAAGGAAATTTTAGCAAAATATCTTTTTGCCGGATTAAAGTAAAAATACTTTCCTTAGGATTTAAGGACGGGTGCTCAAGCGGAACCAAAGGTTTGTATTTTAATTCGCTTTTGCCAATGTTAGGGAAATTGATAAAGTCAACAAAATTATGATAGCGCCCTCCAGGAATAGGAAGGTCTTCTTTTCCAAATTTTAATTTACTGAGTAAAAAGTTGAGCATCTCTTTTGGCATGCTCTCGTCATATACCAATCGTACAGCCTGGCCTTTTTTTCTTCGCTTAATGCTCTCTGATATTTTTTTAACAAGGCTTTTAGTTACATCTTGTTCAATATCCAATTCAGCATCACGTGTTAATTTTATTACGTAGGCCTCTATGGAATCGTAGTCAAAACGGCTAAAAATATCATCTAAACAAAACCGTATTACATCATCAAGGAGAATAATGTACTTATTGTCCTTTGGCAATACCAGAAACCGTGACAACACATCGGTTGGTATTTCTATTAATGCATACTGGGGTTTTTTATCCTTTTTCTTTTTGGTAAGCGAAATGTAAAGGTAAATGGCTCGATCGCGCAGGTATGGAAAAACGGGTGCATTGCTAATCATGATGGGCACCAATGTGGGCAATACATTGTTTTTAAAGTACTCCTTCACGTATAACTGGTGTGCTGCCGACAGTTGATTCTCATTCAGCAAAAAAATGCCATGCAATTCCAGCTCCTTTAAAATGTTGGCATAGGTTTCTTCAAATGTTTCTTGTTGTTCAATTATAATTTGCTGGATGCGCTGAAGTAGTTTTACTGGATCTTCTCCTGCAAGCATTCGTTTCGCTTTAGTGCCAATTTTTGTTAATCGTTTTAAAGTGGCCACACGAACACGAAAAAATTCGTCTAGATTGTTGGAGTAAATTCCCAAGAATTTAATACGTTCAATAATGGGTACCTGCGGATCGGCTGCCTCTTGCAAAACGCGGGCGTTAAAAGAAAGCCAGCTAATGTCGCGGTTAATAAACATGTGCTTATTCATACAAGTTCTAACAAAATGAAATTATATTGCGCAAGGTCAGTAAAATTAATGTAAAGGCACTTTGCCAAGGCTAAAATTTAATGATTTCTTAAACTTCAATTGGTATTTGTTCTTATTGTTTTCGAAAAACAGCAAGGCGGGCACAACTAAGATTTCCTACCAAATAAAACGGTGATATAAAAATTAAACCACCACTGCTTATTTCTTGCAAAAGCCATAATAGGAATTTTTTTTCCATAAGCATCAAGCATCATGCCTACCTCCACAGCCGTGATCCCGTCATTAAGCGGATCGTATTCAAACATGGCTCCTGTTTTAAGATAGAGGCCGGGATAAACTTTTATTTCGTCAAATCCTTTGGTAAATTCGGCCTTGCCATAAATATTTTCTAAATCATGATTAGGATTGTTGGGGTCATATTTTGCTACCACACGCTGTTCGCCTGGAGGATTGTTGATGGCAAACACGAGGTACACCGGTTTGGTAAACCCAAAGGATGGGCCTGCCGTTGCATGAAGTCTAATCTCGAAGGTGCTGGGCTCTGTTTTGGTAAAAAGGATCTTCTCCATCCTGTAGCCTCCATGCCCCACAAGCAAGGCATTCATTTTGCCAAATATGAAGGTTTTGGGCTTCTCGGCTCTATAACTAACCGTCTTATATTCCTTAGGGTGCTTCATGCTTACAAACTCTACTTCGTAAAGCCTTTTTTTGTCAACCGTTAAGTTTTCTCCCTTACGGAAGTTAAGCCCAAACCCATGGCTATGCAAAGTTAAACCTAATGAAAACTCTTTGTTTGTAAGAAAGGGGGTTTCCTGCACATAGTCGTAAGGGTTATTTTGTGATGAGACAGCGGTAGCCATCATCATCACAATCATTAAATAGAGCAACTTGCGCATAGGATGCAAAAATAATTTAAAAATCGTTCTATCCGTAAACATGCAGCTGCCTGCTGTTTCATTTATGTAAAAAACTGTGTAACACTTGAAATTGAAGCCCCGTTTTAAAGGAGTTTAAAAAGTTAACTTTGTATCAATAAAATAAATTTCTGCTGCGCATGACAACCATTAACGATGTAATTGCTGAATTGGAAAAAATAGCTCCTCCAGCTTACCAGGAGTCTTATGATAACTCCGGTTTGCTCACAGGCAACCGTGCCGAGAAAGTAACAGGTGTTATCATTTGTTTGGACAGCACCGAGGAGGTAATTGAAGAGGCTATTGCAGCCGGATGCAATTTGGTGGTAGCACATCATCCGTTAATTTTTTCGGGTTTGAAA
>JAYTNW010000145.1:0-6209 GCA_043748115.1 Bacteroidota bacterium
GAATGCCCAAGAAATAAGCTATACCGGCCATAAACAATTTATCCATGGTGGTGGTGAGCTGAAAAACATCGCCCTCCCCTGCCCCAGTACATGCTAAAGAAAGTGCCTCGTTATAAGCAAGGCGTTCCAAGTCGTTTGCTGTTAGATAAAAGGTAACAGGATCACTTAAGGTGCCTGAGGTGGTGACATAATCTGCTACCTTATTTTTAGACACACATAAAAAATCATTGTTCTGCCTTGCAAGATCATCCTTAGTGGTAAAGGGTATGCTGTTAAGGTTTTGAATTCCGATGGTTTCCGGGTTTATTTTATGTTTTAAAAAAAGTGACTTGTAATAAGGTGAAAATAAATTTACATAGGCTAATGTTTGTTGCAGTTTAGTTTGCTGCAAGTTGCTGATCTCCTCAACTGTTAAAAATTCTGCTTTACGTTGCATGGTTTAATTTTGCTTGGCAATACTTTGATCCAACTTGTCTTTAATTTCAATACGCTCGTTTAGGGATGCCACATCACACTTCAATGACTGTTGAAAAAAGCCAGTCGCTTTACTGTATTGCTTTTTACTCATAAAATAATTTCCAAGCGACTCATAAGTAATATAACTCTTTGGGTTATTGGCTATGTAATTTTTTATTTGATCATCGGTTAACTCCAAAGGAATTCCAAACCTGACAAGCTTTACAATGCGTTGCTTAACTTCTTTAAACGATTCATACTTTATATAGTCGCTCTTAAGCAAAAAGGTATCTGAAGGAATGTTCAAGGTGTCATTATGTACAAAGTTATGTTTATTGAAAATGCTATCTAGGTTATAATAAACAAACTCACCTTCTTGGTAAGGCCAAGCAGATACCCACATGGAAGATGATGATGGTTTAAAAATTACACCATGGTGTGCAATGAGTTGATTGATTGCTTTAGGATTGCCGTAACCAATTTCAGCATCATTTAACCCCTGTTTGTTTCTCAAAACGGAGGCCGCCTTTTCAACATCAAGTGGGCGGGTGCGATTTAGCAGTTGGTTCATGCGCTCATAGCGGCTTTGGCTATCGCTGTTGAGCAAATTATTGCGGTTACTTTCATCGGTGCTAAATGCGGTGGACTGATAATGATTGGAGCAAACCAATACCCCGTTTCCACTCTCATAACGAGAGATGCGTGTGGGCGATTTTTCAATTAAGAGAGCATGGTTATCATTAGCCGAACCTATCATTATGGTTTCTGAAACAAAAGTCTCTCTTTTATTAGCTATGGCCCATGCTTCCTCTGTGTTTTTAGCATATTGCAAAATCTCTCTTGCCAAAAGAGAGATGGGATCCTTAGCAGCCAGTGGCACATCAGATTTGGCAGCGTTAATGGTTACGGTCAGCCCTTTTACATTCATCCCAGAAACCACTCCTGTAAAACCTGCCCAAGAATAACTGGCAAAAGGGTAACCGTGTTGGGGATTAACGAAGAGGATCATTTTGTTTTTGGCAAAGTTATCTCCTAAATAAAAATCAAAATTTCGGCCAATAAGCAATAATGAGTCTTTTGAATAACCGTCTTTAACTGCAAAAGAGGTGCAGCCCACCAATTGAAAATCGTTTAACGCATGGCCAATGTCATGAGCTGCATGGTAATTGAGCATTCGCTGGTAAGGCGCGGCAATAAAGTTATATTCAGGAGAAAATGATTGCGACACTCCATAAATTTCTCGTAGATTTTCATCAGGAATATACTCGTCAATATTCCGGTTAAACCAACCAATAAAATAACGAAGCACATGCTGATACAGGGTTCCGGGAATAATGTCCTTCAGCTCTTTCACAAAATAATCTTCCTGCTCTTTCATGAGTTCCTTAGCCAAAACACCATAAGCCAAGCCACGTTCATAATCACTTCCTTCAACATACATTTCCCAAATCCCTTGCTTATTCTTTCGCAGCCAGTTGTTATTTAATGTATAGCTAAATGGTCCTGTTTGCACACGATGCATATCCTTAGCACGGACTGTGGAACTTACCTCAGGAGGAGATATTTTAATACTCCACCTGAAAACAAAAAACAAAAGCACAAGCGCTGCAAAAACAAGGAAAGCACTTTTTATTATTTTACGCATTGCCGAATGGGTGCTTAATTTTTAAAGCAAGTAGAGGAAAACATTAACATTTGTTTAAATGCAAAAATAAGGGATTGCCACCATTACAAAATGATTGTTTTATGTAATGCTTTGGTTTTTCTTTGCTAAAATTGCATGATCTGTTAAATCAAAACATGCCTGTTTTAGACTCATTTCTCCTCCCACAAAATTCTAAGCTTGCACTGTGGAAGCAGGATGAAACCTTTGAAGAGCTATTGCAGCTTTTTAAAAATTATTCTGGCAACGATTTTAACCTTGAGAATTCCCTATCAAAAAAAAGAAACACCGAAAAGCTGATTACGGCCTTACTGATGCTGCACCTGACAGGCCTACAGGATCATAAAATTATATACTCCCCAACAGGAAAACCTCTTTTGGAAGAAAGTCCGTTTAAGTTCATTTCTATATCTCATTCGGGAATTTACACTGCCGTTATCTTATCCGCCCAAAGGGAAGTAGCTATTGATGTTCAAACTTTCAGTAAGCACATAAATGCTGGCTCAGATTATTTTCTGAGTGCTACCGAACAAAGCGAAGTTGGGCTAGAGACCCCTTATGAGTGGCTACACGTGTACTGGTGCACGAAAGAAACTGCTATCAAATATTTTGATATTTCAGGTATAGATTTTAAAAACAACCTACAAGTAAAAATTAATGAGAAAAGTAAAAAATCCACAGCGTTGTGTGAAATCTTCAAAGACGATAAACGTTGGATCTTAAAAGTAGATTACCAATTAACAGAGGACTATGTTTTAGCTTATGCTATACAATAAAATCGCCTCTACCTATCAATCTTTGGCAATTTCCACATTCACTTTTCTACCTTTTATTTTATTGCCATTCACATTGCTCAACACATCGTTAAGTGACTCACCATTTACTTCCACAAACGAAAACTTATCGTAAACGTCAATAATTCCAATTTCGCTACTGCTAATATTGGCTAACGATGCAATGGATCCAACAATATCACCTTTACTTACCCTGTCCTTTTTTCCAACACTTAAAAACAAACGAACCATTCGTGCATCCCTTTGGTGTTTCTTACTTCTAGTCCCGTCTCCTTTTCTCTCGTTGCGTTCGCGTGGTTCACGTTCAAAGCCTCCTCTATCATCTCTTTCACTTCGTGATGATCGTGCAGGCTCTGGCTTTTTCATCATAGGCCCGAAGTGCATTTTTAAAAGCGCTGCCGCCAAATGATGAAGGTTGATGCCTTCACTTTTGAAATTAGCAGCCATGGTTTCATATTGTTCAATGTCGCCTTCAGCAATAAGTTCTTTCATGCGGTTGGCTAATTTTCCTTTGGCTAATTCAATACGCTCACGTCCGGAAGGCAATTGATGGCGTTCTACCTTAACCTTGCTGTAGCTCTCAATTTCCCTCAACCTACCCATTTCATTTCTTCCCGTCACAAAAATAAAGGCACGTCCTGTTTTACCTGCGCGGCCTGTACGTCCTATACGGTGTACATAATTTTCTGCATCAAGTGGAATATCAAAGTTGAAAACAGCATCCACATTGGGCACATCAATACCACGTGCAGCAACATCAGTGGCTACTAAAATGTTTACCAATCCTTTCTTAAATTTTCCGAGCACATTATCGCGCTGGTTTTGCCTGAGGTCACCATGAATGGCCTCTGCCTTGTAGCCTGCATCTTGAAACTGCTCCACGATCTCATCCACCTTGCGCTTGGTATTGCAAAACACGAGCATTAATTGAAGGTTATGCAGGTCAATTAACTGCGTTATTACCTCTAGCTTTTGTGAATTGCTGGTTTCGTAATATATCTGCTCAATAGACGAAGTAGTAAGTTCGTTTTTTGTGACCTTGATGAGCTTAGGGTTACGCTGAAAACGCTTGGTAAGATCAAGAATAGGTTTTGGCATGGTAGCCGAAAACAAAACGGTTTGTTTTTCCTTGGGAGAGTCTTTTAATATCGCTTCAATATCTTCCCTGAAACCCATGTTAAGCATTTCATCAGCTTCATCCAAAACCACCATTTTAAGCTGCGAAAAATCAAGTGTACCACGATCCATGTGATCCATGATACGCCCGGGAGTACCCACAACCACATGAACGGTACGTTTTAATGCACTGATCTGTTTTTGTATCTGCTCGCCACCATATACCGGAAGTACTACTACTCCTTTTTTAAACTTCGCTAATTTTTTAATCTCTTGAGCCACCTGTACAGCAAGCTCGCGAGTGGGGCACATAACCAACGCTGTGGTCGCTCTTATGCTGGTGTCCAGCATTTCAAGCAATGGAATACCAAAGGCGGCAGTTTTTCCGGTTCCTGTTTGTGCCTGACCAATTATATCATGTCCTTCCAATAATTGCGGAATGGCTTCGGCCTGAATGGGTGACGCTTCTACAAAGCCCATGGCTTCAATGGCCTGTTGCATTTCGTTACTTAACGAAAGTTCACTAAAAGAGAGTTTTTTCATCGGGAATAAATTAACCTGAACGTGCTTAAACGCTTTATTATCAAAGCAAAAGGGTTATCAGGTATCCTATTAATTGTTAAAATACGGGCGCAAAGATAGCAAAGTTAGCGTCATTTAGCCTAGTAAAACCATTTAACCTAGTTATCTTGATGTTTTTTAGGAAGTTCCTAAAGAATAATTTCTTGCAAAGCATAGCTCTTGTGAAAACAAATCGAATAGCAACAGTCCATATAACCAGATGATACCAACTGGTAATCTCCACGCAGTTGTGCATCCTTGATGGCAGTAACACCCAAGCCTGACGTTTTAACGATTGCTTCCTTTTGTGTCCATACTTCTGAAAAATATCTACTTTTTTGCATTTGGTCGAGCAATTGCCATTGCTGTTTTTCCGCATTTGTAAAATAATTGTTCACCACATCGGCAAAATCAGCACGTGTGGTAAACTGTTCAATATCTACACCAACCTGAAAATTTTTGTTAACGGCTATAACAAAATAATCTGCTGAATGGCTGATGTTAAAATTTACATTTGATTTCTCAGCCGACAAAAGGTCATTCACCAAAAAGGGTTTGGCGCTGGCTTCAACAGTTAACATAACATTTTGCATTGAAATTTGAAGCAATTCAGATAGTATTTTCCTGAGCCAGTAATGACAGACCACATAGGTGATTTTATCCCGCTCTATTCTGAAAGATGATGCCTTTGCTCTTTCTTCAGTACTTAATTCATTAATAAAAGTAGAGTAACTATTTAAATACGAACGGCTGTTGCCAAGATACACATGACATTCGTTTTCGGACAACAATCTTATCATAAAAATTTAAACTAGGTTAATGAATGGAACGGTCGCTTATTTTTTTAGTTCTTCATTGAGTTTTTGACCTAATTGCGAATAAAATTTTTCTTCGGTAATAATGCTATCATTATCACTGCCGCTAATTGCGCTTAATGCTATTTCACCCTCCGTGAGTCTTTTCCATCCCAAAAACTCATCGTAGTGTTTCGCAGCATCTTCACCCGTGCGCACCAGCACAATGTTTCCTTTGTAAGGTGTTTCCGGCTGATAGTTTAACAATGCCACAGAGTGCACCCAGCGTATATCCGGTTTTGCCTTAGGCTTTATCTCTTCGTTATGTGTGTGTGATGTATCGAAAACACGAGTTAACTTACTCAACATTTTTTTTCCTGCACTCTTAGTTTTCTCAAACGCAAAATCAAGTTTATCTTCCAGTTTCATTTCTTTAAACTCATCCCATGTTTCGCGAATTTTATATTGCAGCGGATTGGCTGGTGGAGCATAATTGTTGATGGTAAACAACACTTCGGTTTTGTCGCCCAACTGCTGTAGTTGCCTTGCAATTTCAAATGCTGCCGTACCGCCAAAACAAAGTCCGGCCAGTTTATAAGGGCCTTGAGGTTGTATCTTTTTAATTTCACGGATATAAAACGATGCCATCTCCTCAATAGAAAAATGATAATCGTATTTCTCATCCAGCCCACGCGGTTGAATGGCGTAAACAGGTTGCGACTGGTCCAAATACTTGAGTAGCACTCTCCACCGTTGCACGTTGCCATTGTGCATATGCAAAAAAAACAAAGGTGTGCGTCCGTTGCCACGCTGAAGCTCTACCAC
>JAYTNW010000146.1:0-3730 GCA_043748115.1 Bacteroidota bacterium
AGGTCTCGTTTTATCAACGGGCATTTCAACCGTAGGTATATCGGATGCATATTGCTTGAGCCAAAAATTTTCCATTTCAGCATACTCACCACTTTCCATTCGTTGTCTTTGCCTATCGGCATATTCGCTAAACGAATGTGCAGGTTCTAAAACTGGCGTAACACCATTGCTAAACGCTGAATAAAACTTACTCATGTCCTGCATTAAAATCCCTATGCTCCAACCGTCACAAACAATGTGATGGGCTGTAAAAACAAGTACAGTTTCTTGAGCAGTCCATTTAAAAATCGCAAACCTTATAACAGGTCCTTTGTCAAGATCAAACGGTATGTCAGCTTCACGTGATGTAAAATGCTCCAGTCTTTTCTTTTTGTCTTCAGCGTTAAGATCAGTAAGGTCAATAACCGGCACCGTAATGGGCACATGAGCATGCACTTGCATACGTTGTCCATCACTGCTAAAGGTGGCACGCAGGGCATCATGACGTTGAACCACGGCCTCGCAACTTTTTACTAAGGCAAGAACATCACATTTTCCACTAAAGGATAAACTAATGCACTCGTTATAAGACAACGATGATGCGGTGCCTCCAATTTGTATGGATGTAAATATCTCTCTTTGCTCCTCTGTTGTGTCCATGTATCCGTTTTCCACCTGAGCGGCAAACGGATCATGATCAACGGAAATGTAATGGTGGTTTTCTGACATTTTCGGTAATAGAATGATCGGGAAAATAGTTTTACGAAGATAATGGCTTTTTGTTACCTTAATCCGTACAAAGAATCTGCAATAACAGCTATTCAAAAAAAACAAATACCCTCGCAATACACCCAGAAGTATGCTATACAGTTTCGAGTTACTGTCTCAAATAAATATCTATTGCCTCTCCTTGATTAATACTGCTATCCTGCGGCATAGGGTTTTGGCTATAGATGGTTGCATTTAATGTATCGCTAATGTTGCCCTGATAAAAAACAGACCCTACATTAAGTGATGACCCTTTTAAAACAAACAGCGCTTCTGCATAGGACAAGCCCAACAAATCAGGCACTGTAACATTTGTGTTGCCCAATCCATCGCCTACAATCAAATCAATAACACTTCCTTTGGCGACATCCTGCCCTGCTTTTATTTCATGGCCGCTTATCATCATACTTAATACTGCATTTTTTGCTAAGTCGGGTTTAAATATTTGCTGTCCCATTTTTAGTCCATATGAACTTAAAATAGCCTCAGCTTGCCTCAAGGAAACATCTTTTAACTCAGGCATTTTAAAAATGGGTGCTTCGCTTCTAGTAATGGTTAAATAAAGCGTTCTACCCTGCTTTACCTGCTCGTCTGCTCTAGGGTCCTGCTCTACAATGGTGCCGTGTGGCTTGTCCAAGGAATAAACGGAAGAGTCTGCGATTTTGTAGGACAAATTTTTGTTTCGTAAAAATACCGTCATCTCTTTAATGTTCATTCCTTTTACATCAGGCACTGTAACAGAGTTGCCATGGTTGGTATAGCTATCCAGCCACTTGTAAACCAAGCCAATTCCAAAAACAATCACCAGCAGGCTAATGATGAGGTTCATGAAAAAGGTTTTGGATTTAAAAAATTCCTTAAGTGTTGTAAAACCCATTATTTCGAAAGCATGTATTGTTTACGTTGAAAACCAAATTCCAATATTTTTTCAATGAACTCAAAAGGCTTGTATTGGTTGAGTGCTGCTTGGTGAAAAATACAGGTTGCAGGTGTCATCCCCGGCAAGGAATTAACCTCTATAAAAATCACCTCAATTTTATTATCTTGTGTTATCCGCACAAAAGCATCAATACGGGCATAACCTTCAATGTTTAATAATATGGCAGCACGTTTTAATTCCTTGCGCACCACATCACTTATTAAACGGTTTTCCATGCCATGTTTACTGTAACGTGCAGGTGTGATGTTTTGTCCTTCTCCTGCCAAAAATTTTTCTTCCAAAGAAAGTATGTCACCTTCATGCAAGGTTTCACTTGGCTCAAACATCTCAAACTCAACGGTTCCGTTTTCTGCATAGTGCGTTAACATGCCGCCTGTAATTTCCATAAAATGCTTGGCATTGTCACCGGTGATCAGCGTCTCAATCAAAAACTGCTTTTTACGAGGAAACTCCTCCTTGTCTTTTATCTTCAACACCTCAGCAGCAGGTTTACTTAATGCCTCTTCGGTGCGAAACATCAGTTCAGCAAAGGCATGTAATTGATTTTCATTTTTAATGATCTTTACTGCACTGCTGCATCCATCATCAACCGGCTTGGCGATGATCGGAAAACCAAAATCACGTGACACCAATTCTTCCAAAGCCGCAGGGTCTTTACGCCACTCATCCTCACTCACTTTTTTATGACGAGCCACTTTAAATCCATGTGCTCCGAGTAGTTCATTGGTGTTAAATTTATCAATTGTAACCTTTGAAGACTCTGCTCTGGAACCATTAAAAGGAAGTCCTACTCGCATCAGTTCCTTCTGCAACTCCCCATCTTCACCTGGGCGACCATGCAAGGCTATAAACACCACCTTTACCTGCGCTGCCAGTTGCTCATACGTTGTTTTCTCAGGCGATTTTACATTGTGTGCATCAGCAAACTTTTCAGTAATGCCTTGCGCATTTTTTATTATTTTTTCGATGACAGGATGCTTGTGGTAGTTCAATATTTTTTCTTTAATGTCATCAGCGTTGTCCTTCAACATTAAATTAATGGGTATGCGGTAAAGCGAATGCGTTTTATCGTCACCACACAAAAAATATGGAATAGGCTCATATTTTTCACTGCCGGAAAGTTTTTCATAAACATTGCGCCCACTTTCAACACTAATGTGCCGCTCGCTTGAATAGCCACCCATGATTACGCCCACCTTTATTCGGCCAGCGGCAGCTTTTGATTTTTCTTTAAGAAGATGTTGGAAACGGTTAATGAGTTGTGGTAAGGCCTTGTTGTTTTTTAAGGTGTTAATTCTGCTTTGTAGCGATGTGCTAATAATGTATGTAATGAATTGAGACGGATTAAGTCCGATTTCTGCGGCTTGGTGAAAGAAAAAGCTGCTGGGCATCATGCCCGATGTGGTGTTGGGATCATTCAAAAACAACGTTCCTCCATCGGTAATAAATCCGTCAATGCGTGCATACACGTTAAAGTACAATGAATGAAACATGCGTTCGCATTCGCGCCTGATGGTTTCTATTTGCACATCTGGAAGATTGATGGGCGTTACCTTTCGCGATAATCCGGGTAAATATTTAGAACGGTAGTCAAAAACCTCTTTCCCTTTTCTTATTTCCGTAGGTGGCAATGCAAGAGGTTTACCATCAGCATTCTCCACTACTATGCAAGAAAATTCCTTTCCCGAAATAAATGACTCTATCAACACTTCTGTTTCTGTCTCCAATGCAGAAAGTGTAACTGTATCTTCTTGCTCGGCAAACAACTGCATCAGTACTCCCAATAATTCTTCGGGATGGTAAATGACTCTGTCTTCAATTTTAGCGGGCAGCCCCACACCTTCACGTATGTCGCACAGGGTTTTTACAAAAGCCACCTTTTGTTCAAAAGACAATTCGTTCCAATTTTCACGGCTGATTTCTTCTATAAAAAAAGCCTTGTTTACGGCTTTGGTAAATGCAACAACATCGTTATTTTGCAACACTGAAACACCAATGCTAGAACCCTGATTGGCGGGCTTCACCACACAAGGCAGTCCTACA
>JAYTNW010000147.1:0-3302 GCA_043748115.1 Bacteroidota bacterium
GCCAACGCCTTATTTGAGTTTCTGGCTTCAAAACTTCCCGTTTCTCGCTTGCAACGCGACCTTACTGACAGCACCGTATTGCGCAATGTGGGTGTTCCATTTGCACATTCACTCATAGCCTTAAAATCTTTGGCCAAAGGATTAAACAAAATGAAAGTGAACGAAGCAGCAATTCGTGCAGACCTTGATGACAATGTGGCTGTGGTGGCCGAGGCTATTCAAACAATTTTAAGACGGGAAAACTATCCCAATCCTTACGAAGCACTAAAAGCGCTAACACGTACTTCAGAAAAATTAACGCTAAACACGTTAGCCAAATTTATTAACGGCTTGGAAGTAAGCGATGATATTAAAAAAGAATTGTTACGAATTACTCCTCACAACTACACCGGTATTCAACAGCTAAAAATATCATAGACCCAAACGCATGAAAGTTACAGGCTTTACTTTTATTCGAAATGCTGTTACGTATGATTATCCCATCGTAGAAGCCATACAATCCATTTTGCCTGTATGCACGCATTTTGTGGTAATGGTGGGAAAAAGCGAAGACGAAACCCTTCAACTGATCAAAGACATCAACTCCCCTAAAATAAAAATTTACGAAAGTGTGTGGGATGATTCTTTGCGCGAAGGTGGCCGGGTACTCGCAGTGGAAACTGACAAAGCCTACAAAATGATTGATAATGACAGCGACTGGTGTTTTTATATACAAGGTGATGAAGTGCTGCATGAAAAATTTCACAACCCTGTAATGCAGGCAATGCATAAACATAAAGATGACAAAAGCGTTGATGGTTTACTGTTTGACTATCTTCATTTTTATGGATCTTATGATTTTACAGGCAACTCACGCAGATGGTACCGAAAGGAAATACGAATTGTAAGAAAAGACCAAGCTATACATTCTTTTAAAGATGCACAGGGATTCAGAAAAGACAATAAAAAATTACATGTTAAAAAAATTGAGGCCTGCATGTATCATTATGGTTGGGTAAAGCCTCCTGACAAGCAACAGGCCAAGCAAAAAACATTCAATAAACTTTGGCACAGCGATGCCTGGGTTACAGACCATGTTTCCGATACAGATGCGTTTGATTACTCGCTGATAGACTCGCTGGCGCATTTTAAAGACAGCCATCCTGTGGTGATGAAAAAAAGAATTGATGCCCTTAACTGGAAATTTGATTTTGACCCCACACAACAAAATTTTTCATGGAAGAACAGGTTGTTGTATCTGCTGGAGTCAAAAACCGGTTACCGCATTGGCGAATACAAAAACTACAAAAAAATTTAACTGCCCGTTATTTTATCTCCTGGCACAATTCCACCAAAACACCGTTTGTTCCTTTGGGATGTAAAAAACAAACAAGCTTATTGTCTGCCCCCTTTTTAGGTTCCTTATTGAGCAAAGTAAATCCTTCTCCCTCGAGACGTTTCATTTCTTCCAAAATATTTTCCACATCAAATGCGATGTGATGAATGCCTTCTCCTCTTTTTTGAATGAATTTTGCTATGGGGCTATCATCATGCGATGCCTGCAGCAGTTCAATTTTATTTTCACCTGATCTAAAAAAAGAGGTCATCACTCCTTCGCTAGCCACCTCTTCGGTTTTGTAAGGAGGTCGTCCCATGAGTTTCGAAAAAAGAGCGTTGCCTTCTTCTAAGTTTTTAACGGCAATGCCAATGTGTTCAATTTTTCCCAGATTCATCTTGGTTGGATTCTGATTCTTTGTACGAATATATAATTTTTAAAGGTGATGAGGTGTCGTTTGTATTGGATGAACCCGTATCATCAGTATCGTCCTCATCTTCCCATTCGTATGGTACTTTTTGTGTACCTTCCTTTCTGAACACTATCGCACAAAGAATTCCGGCCAGTACTCCAAACAAATGTCCTTCCCACGAAATTTTAGGAACTACAGGCAACAGCCCCCATACCATGCTACCATATAAGAATACCACCAACAAGGATATGGCAATGAGCCCGATGTGCCTGCGAATAATGCCGCTAAAAAACAAAAAGGCAGCAAAGCCATAAACCATATTGCTGGCGCCAATATGATAATTTTCTCGACCGCCTAGCCATAACCAAAAACCACTGAAAACATAGGTAATGATCACCACCTTCCATGCTACCTCTCTGTAAAAATAAAAAAGAGCCCCTCCAAGAACCAAAATAGGAATAGCATTACTTACCAAGTGCTCCCAGTCAGCATGGATGAATGCTCCGGTAAATATCCCACATAATGCGTCCATGTTTCTGGGAAATACCCCATATGATACCAAACTTACATTAAAGATAATTTCATAAAGTTTTACAGCCACAAGGCATAACACCATCAGGAAAGGTGCTATAAAACTTTGAATTATTTTTTTTTCTTCAGGGCGCATGATAAAGTCATATCAAACATACTGCCATAGCCAAACAAAAAAAATTACTGACTTAATTGCTTAAAACACAAAAATAGCATGACTAAATTGTCAGAAAAATTTAAAACGAAAAGATTAGCTCTGCCTTAAAATCAAAATGGGTAAGGCCTATGTACTGATCTTCGGGTAAGTTAATTTTTTGTTTTATACCATTAATTGTTTGTGTGTACGAAGGCAACTCACCCTGCAGGAAATTAACACCTACGCCAAAAGAAACATTTTTTTGAATCCTTACAGCATATCCTGCTGAGAGCATAATGCCGATTGTTTGTCCATCAAGCAAGATTTCACCTTTGGGCCATAAGAATTTGTCGCGGTAGTTCAGCAACCCAAGGCTTGCCTGATAATAAAAATAGCCGCTTCGCTCATAATTGACTGCCCTACCGGCAAACGTAACTCCGTAAAAATCAATGTTTATTTTTTCAGAGATATCACCAAATGCTGCTACGCCATTCACTTCAACCCCAATATCGTCTAACCTCGCTGTGGTGAAGGAGGAATTTGCAATTAAGCCAAATCCAAATCTCCTGTTAAAAAAATAAAGTAATGATGCATCCCAGTTGTTTCCACTTTTTAAATCCTTATTAAAAGCTTTGGCCGTTTGATTTAAGTCACCTTCTATTCGCGCTATTCTCCAACTTAAGCCACCTCCTGCCGATAAAACAAACCGACCCAATTCAGGCCTTTCCATTATACGTTTTTCTGAAGGTGCATCCAAGCTATGATCTATAGGTGGAACTACAATTTGCGCAGTGGCACTTATCGAGCAACAAAAAAGTAAGATGCTAATAATTTTGTTTTTCATGCGCTATGGTGAAGTAACAAAGGTAATGAAAATCAAATAAAACTAATTGATTGCAATTTTTACT
>JAYTNW010000148.1:0-3711 GCA_043748115.1 Bacteroidota bacterium
TCCTGCCTCATGTGTGAGCACGCGAGACTGTAATGGAGATGCCGTGCCAATAGAACCCAGGTAATTGTTAAGCACTACAATACCATCGCGCGGATCGCCTGCCGGTAAGGAGCCGGGGTAATACGCATAGCCTGCTGCACCAAAACCACTGGAAAGGGTAATGGTTTTCACTACATAAACATTCATATACATGGTTGGATCCCAGGTGTAAGAATATATACTTGGAGAAGAATCATTCCAATCAGCATCAGTATCATAATGATGCACTATGCCATTGGTGCAATTGCCAAAAGGATCAAGTGTTGCCAATGCAAACTGAATACCGGTAGAGTCAGCAATAGATTTAAACGAAGGTATAATGTCAACTGTATCCGGAGATTGATGTGAGAAATCATTATTCAAAATACGAACGGCATCCATCACCTGGCTATCGGAAATATTTTCGGGCCCACCTAAATGCATAATGTGAAAAACAACAGGTATGGTGTAACTTGCTGAGGAGGATAAATGATTTTGTCGGTTTTGTAACGACTGCCTTTGTGTCATTAACGTTTTTTCAAGCTCCGACCTTTCAGCATAAATTTTTTTCATGACTTCATCCGTGCCACACACATGATGTTGTTGCGCACTTACTTTTATGGTGCCTAACAGAAGTAAAGAAAGAATAATTTTTTTCATGATATTGCTTCTTTTTTGTGCTAAGATAAAAATACGCCTAAAATAACGTGTAGGTACAGCGTATATTCCTTTAAGTTATCATTATAAAATCAATTCCTTACTGAATGAAAATAAAAAAGGTCTTCATTTTGAATGAAGACCTTTTTTGGTAATGTTGGGGAGGTCGAGAGTAGATTCGAACTACTGTTAAAAGCCTTGCGGACTTTTGCCTCTTCTCTCGGCCACTCGACCTTGTGTGAATGCAAATATAAACGTATATTTTTGATTAAAGTTTCATCGTTAATAAAAACCTCAAATATTTCCTTTCTATTGCTCTGTACAGGCTACATTGGCATAAAATTTTATTTACTTATATAATGAAAAATCAATTAACTGCTCTCTTTCTCAGCATTGTAACCTATTCAACCATGGCTCAGCCCTCTGTTGGAATTGCGCTTCACGCTGATAGTATTTCAAACAAATTATCTGACCTGGCTCACAATGGTGACGGACGCCTTTATGTAACAGAACAATTAGGCTATATACGTATTGTGGAACCGAACGGAACGGTTCTTCCACGACCGTTTTTAGACATAAAAAACAAAGTTACACCTACCAATATTGTTAACACAAATGAACAGGGATTGTTAGGCCTTGTTTTCAGCCCTGACTATGCCACTGATGGTTATTTTTATGTTTATTATACCAATAAAACGGGAGTAGGCAATTCAGTGCTGGCTCGATACCAAGTGAGCAGCAATCCCGATAGTGTTAACCCAGCTACAGAGCAAATTTTGTTAACTTTCACGCAACCCTATCCAAATCACAATGGCGGTTGTATGAAATTTGGTAACGATGGTTATCTATATATTTCTTCCGGAGATGGCGGTGATGCTAACGATCCGGGTGAAAGAGGACAAAATCTCAATACCTTCTTGGGTAAAATATTACGCATTGATGTTTCGGGAGGTGGTATCACTTACACCGTTCCACCAAACAACCCTTTTATTTCAACAACAAATGCACTTCCAGAAATATGGGCATATGGCCTTCGCAATCCATGGCTATTTAGTTTTGACAGGCTTACACATGATATGTGGATAGGTGATGTAGGGCAAAACGTTTGGGAAGAAATAAATTTTCAACCTGCATCTTCTTCTGGTGGAGAAAATTATGGCTGGAGATGTTACGAAGGTAATCACGTACTTTTTACCAATATGTTATGCAATTCGCCCATCAGCCACACAGCACCTGTTTTTGAATACTCGCATGCTACTACAGGAGGATGTTCAGTTACAGGAGGATTTGTCTATCGCGGCAGCAATTATCCGGGGTTATATGGTTATTATTTCTTTGCAGATTTTTGCAACGGAAATATTTATGCCATTGACCCTTTAAATGGATTTGACACCACATTAGCAGGTTCATTTTCAGGAAAAGGATTCAGCACTTTTGGTGAAGATGATAATGGTGAATTATTCATTGGCGACATTGGCCATGGCGAAATTTTTCGATTGACCGATGCTACCACCGGCTTAGGTGAGCAAACCGCTGAAGCCTCATTGTTAGCAGTAACACCATCAGGATCTTCAGATACTTATTCTGCTAATTTTTTCCTATCAAAAAACAATGACGTAACTTTAAGAGTTATTGATGTAATGGGAAAAGAACTTTATTCTTCGTCCTTTACCTTAAATAAAGGCAGACACTCACAAAGGATTTATCTACCATCGGTTGCGCAAGGGGTTTATACCCTACAACTGCTTACACGTGAAAGCTCCTTGCAAAAGAAATTTTTAAAAAATTAAAATCAGAATTATTTATTCCATAAAAAAACCGGCTTGTATGCAAGCCGGTTTTTTTATGATCTAAAATTACACTCTATTTTTATCGGATTACTACAGGAAGGCTTTTTCTTTCAGCAGCAGGAATAAACTTAATGGAGCTGGTATTCACGCAGTGGCGCGTATCTTTGTTTGTAAGCCCTTCTCCTTCAAAAACGTGCCCTAAATGACCACCGCAATTGTTACAAATAATCTCTACCCTGTGGCCGTCAGCATCAGGCACACGTTTTACCGCACCCTTTATTTCATCATCAAAACTGGGCCATCCACAGCCGGAGTCAAACTTATCTGTTGATTCATACAATGGATTGTTACATCTGCGGCAAATGTAAACACCGCTATCTTTTTTCTTGTAATACGATCCTGAAAATGGCATATCAGTGGCTTTGTTCACCAGCACACTTTCTTCCTGAGGCGTTAATTTGTTGTAAGTATTCATATTCTTTTGATTTTTGTTGGAACCAGCTTGTGAATTTGATGGTTGACTGTTGCAGGCCTGTGTTAGAAGCATACTGCCGACTAATATAACAATTGAAAGTTTCATATATATTTGAATTTGGGTAAACCTACGCTAAACCGCTTGTTGCAGTTGTCGTTTAATTGACAATTTTTAGCAGAAAATGTTTTTATCACACAAAATTCAGCTAATAAAGGCATAAACTTGTAAACATCCTCGTAATTAATCACGTTCCTGCCTCCTCTCAAAATTACATTACTTTACCTTTGCAGCACATCATTATGGAAAATAAGTTCGATACCCTCGACCCAAAAAAATACATTATTATTAAAGGAGCTTCTGTGCACAACCTTAAAAAGGCTGATGTAGCGATTGCCCGCAACAGTTTTACTGTGATCACCGGTTTATCGGGATCAGGAAAATCATCACTTGCGTTTGACACACTTTATGCTGAAGGGCAACGCAGGTACGTGGAAAGTCTTTCCAGCTACGCACGTCAGTTCATGGGACGATTGGATAAACCGGAAGTTGAATACATTAAAGGTATAGCTCCGGCCATTGCCATAGAGCAACGCGTAAACACAAGAAACCCTCGCTCTACCGTAGGCACCTCCACAGAAATTTACGACTACCTTAAACTGTTGTTCGCTCGCACCGGAAAAACCTATTCACCTACAAGCGGAAATCTTGTAAAAAAGAACTCGGTAAGCGATGTTGTTGATTTTGTAAAATCACTAGCTCCCGCCTCCAAAG
>JAYTNW010000149.1:0-3666 GCA_043748115.1 Bacteroidota bacterium
TTACTGCTGCAATTCCTGAACAGCCGTTGTTGGAAACTACCATTACTGTATAGTTGCCAGCAGGTAACCCACTAATGTCTTCGGTGATGGCACCGTTGGACCAGATGTAAGAATATGGTGCCCAGCCGCCTTTTACTTCAAGGTCAATTAACCCTGTTGAGTCATTATAACAAACCGGAGGGTAAGCATTTACATTGAGGTTAAGATCGCGCGATCGCTCAACATTAAAATTTGTTGATGTAATGCAACCATTGGCATCAGTCACTTTCAACGAATAATCACCGGCAGCAATATCTTCTCTGCTTTTGGTGGTGCTGTTATCTGACCATAAAAAAGAGTATGGTTTAACGCCACCGGAAAGCTGCACTTTTATAGCTGCATTTTTAGAAATACAGCTTTCCGGAAACACTTCACCACGAACGTCAATTACGGCAGGGGCTGTTACCTCAATGGTGTGGGTAGCGAGGTTGCTTTTAGCATCTGTAACAGTTACCGTATAAACGCCTGAAGAAATTTGGGTTAAGTCTTTTTCTTTGCTTCCATTGCTCCAAATAAATTGGTAAGGAGCTGTGCCTCCACTAACGGTAAGCTCTACTTTACCATTAGATTGCCCTGCGCATGAAACCGGTTTGGCCTGACAGGAGAGTTGAAGCGATTTTTGGGTTGCTGCATAGGACAGATGTACCGGTCCGATGTAGTTTATCATCATTAGGATGATAAATGCTTTTGTGGTGCTTGAAATGGATGCCTTAATCATTGGTGGTTCAATTAATATGGCAGCAAAGTATCTATACCTGCATACCGCTGTGAACCTTTTTTTGCAAACGGGCCTTTTTCTTGGGTGAAAAACTATAGATTTTAGGGTGAAGGTACCCCACCAGCTTTAATTACCTTCCTTAAAAGGGCTGCGTGGAACCCACTCTGGAGAGGCTGCACGGTTAATTACTGGTTTAGCCATTTTATTGAGAAAAGAATTGTCCAGTTTGAAATAAGAGTGGAGGTCGTAAGCTTTGGCTCCTACCGTTGTTTTCATTTCCATGGCTGTGCGGCCGAAGTAAAGACGTGTTGATTTGCGTTCAATGGCATCATGTATAAAGCGATACAAAATGTTTTGATAAAGTTGGTGCGACCTATTATAACTGTAATCTATACCTATAAAGTGAGCCTCATGATTGCCGGAATAAACCAACCCGCATGTAAAAGCTATAAGGTTACTCTCTTTAAAAAAGCCATGTATATAAAATCGGTCTTTCAATTTCTTTTTAAGAAGGGTAAAATAAGCTTCATTTACCCGTACCAAACGCACGGTGGACCGCTGTTGCACCTGCAGGTACAATCTTACCATATCCTCTTTGTAACGCTCAACATCTGCATCACTTAAAATTTTCACCTCTAAGCCTTCCAACTTCTTTAACACATTATTGGCTTTTAGCCGATATTTTGCTGAAAGCGCTTGCAAGTAATCAGTAAAGGTGTTCCACTCCGGCCTTACATAAAAGATCATTTCAGGATCCATTGGCAATTTGGAAAAACCATGGTTATATAAATGCTGATCTGCGGTAGAAATATCAAAAAAATCTTTTACCGCCCATGCACAAATTCCTGCATCGCCAGCGCTTTTAGCAATAGCATCAAACATTTGGGGCAACAGGTTTAAGGTAAAGGCAAGACCTTCTTTATTTTTATAGCTGATACCATGTTCTCCGCTCACAATAAGACTTCCGCAGGAAATAAAATAATTTGGTTTACGATCATGACAGGAAAACAACATGCGGTTAATGGTGCCGTTTAGTTTCTGAAGAAGCCATCATTTGTCTTCAAAATTAAGTATTCCTCCCAATTTTTTTTCACCTACATTAAGCAATTGAAACACCAATGCTGATACAGGTGCGTCATTGGCATAAACAATGGCATAGCGAAACACCAAGCCTGCCGGACTGCATTTCTCCATCACTGAAAGATAATCTGCTGTAACAAAAATATCATCAGGGGCTATGGCGGTGACCCAATCGGCTTGATTGACCTCAGAAAAAGAATGAAATATTTTAAAATCAATAGCAGCCTTTCGATGGATACGGGTGGGAGATGCCGAATTTAAGCTCATACGTTACAAATTGTTAAAAAAAGCTAACAGCATTATCGAATGAAAGTTTATTTCTTTTAATTTGTGTGCATTAAAAAGTAAAAATACGGTATATGAATATTAAATACACTGCCATTGATAACAAATTGTTTATCGAAACCAGAAAAAAATTTGTTGCTCAACTAAAGCCAAAATCCATTGCCATTTTTCAGTCTAACGATGAAATGCCCCGCAGTGGTGATACCAACTTCACCTTCAGGCAAAATGCCGACCTGTTTTACCTTTCCGGTATTGACCAAGAAGAAAGCATACTGGTTATTTTTCCAGATTCACCGTTGATGCAGTACCGCGAAATTTTATTTGTAAGAAAAACGAATGAGCAAATAGCCATTTGGGAAGGCCATAAATACTCCCGGGCTGAGGCCATAGCAACATCAGGGATTAAATCAGTTTATTGGACAGAAGATTTTAACGGTATAATGTCCATGCTGATGCATCATGCAGAAAACGTGTATGTGAACATTAACGAAAACGACAGACACAGCACAGAAGTTCCTTACCGCGACATGCGATTTGCTCGTGAGTGGAAAAATAAATATCCGGCTCATACTTTTCAACGACTGGGACAAATTATGGCCAGCCTTCGATCTGTTAAGCATGAAGCAGAAGTTAAACTGATTAGTGAGGCCATTAAACATACTGAGTCGGCCTTTAGACGACTGCTGAAATTTGTAAAGCCGGGCGTAATGGAATACGAGATTGAAGCAGAGATTATTCATGAGTTCATTCGCAACCGATGTAGCGGACACGCTTACAATCCCATCATAGCTTCAGGACCTGCTGCCTGTGTGTTACATTACAACGAAAACAATAAACAATGTAAAGATGGAGATTTAATCCTCATGGATTTTGGTGCTGAATATGCCAACTATGCCGCAGATCTTACAAGGACTATTCCTGTTAACGGAAAATTTTCTCAACGCCAAAAGGATGTTTACAATGCCGTGTTAAAGGTAATGCGGGCTGCCACCAAAATGCTTGTTGCAGGAAACACCATTGAAAAATACCATGCTGAGGTGGGGAAATTAATGGAAGAAGAATTACTACAATTAAAACTCATTTCTGCCGAAGACATAAAAAAACAAAACCCTGATTTACCTGCTTACAAAAAATATTTTATGCATGGCACTTCCCACTTTATTGGATTAGATGTGCATGATGTTGGTTTTTTTGCAGAACCGATGCAAATTGGAAATGCCTTTACGGTAGAACCAGGAATTTATATTCCTGAAGAAAATTTAGGTATTCGTTTAGAAAACAATATCGTTATTACCGCTACCGGAAATGACGATTTAATGAAACATATTCCTTTAGAAGCTGATGAAATTGAGGCTTTAATGAATAAATAAGGCGATTTCTATCTTTTTGTAAATCAACTAATTAACAACAAAAATCTCGGCTTGGGGGTTACCTTTGACCTTATGAGGTATTAATATAAACAGTGGCTTTATGGCTAAAGTAGCGTACACAGACCTTGAATTTATTGAAGGGCTCAAGCATAACAACGATGCGGTGTTGCGCGC
>JAYTNW010000150.1:0-2545 GCA_043748115.1 Bacteroidota bacterium
CATCCATGCCGGAAAAAATTTGTTGAGCAACACTGTCAATCTACCTTGGGTGGTTAGCACAAGATCTCTTTTTCTTTTTTTTACGGCATCAAAAATATGATCGGCCACAGTTTCTGCTTTCATGAGTTTTGATTCATTCAATGGCGATTCCAACTGGGCTTCACCGTTTTTTGAAAGAGCGGTGTTCCTGATGTTGCTGGCCGTGTAACCGGGACATGCGACCAATACATGCAGGTTTTTTTTTATGTTCTCTGTCCTCAAAGTTTCCAGGAAACCTTCCAGCGCAAATTTAGATGCACTATAACCGGCACGTCCCGGCAGTCCTTTTTTTCCGGCAATAGAAGAAACACCTACTACAGAACCCTTTTCTTTAAGAAGATGAGGTAGTGCATATTTTGTGCAGTAAACGCTTCCCCAAAAATTAACATCCATGAGCTTATGCATTACCTCCATGTCAACCTCTTCAAAAAGAGCCCGCATAGAAAGTCCTGCATTGTTGATTAAAACGGAAATGTTGCCGAAGCGCTCAATAGTTGTTTCAATAATATTTCTGCAGTCTGCTTCGCTTGAAACATCGGCAGTGACAGCAAGCACGTTTTGGTTTATTTTTTTTACATCAACAGCACTTTCTTCCAGCCTTAATTTATCTCTTGCCACCATCACCACATTATATCCGTTTTGTGCGAATGTGAGGGCACAGGCTTTCCCGATCCCGGAAGAAGCACCTGTTATGACCACTGTTTTGTTTGGCACGTTAAAGAATAAAATATAGGCTCACTTCCGGCAAAAATAAATAGTTTTGCCGCGTATGCAAGTTATAGAGGTAAAAACACAAGCGGATCAGAAACGGTTTTTAACCCTTCCACTCAAAATTTATGAGCACGATAAGGATTGGATACGTCCCTTAGACCATGATATAGAAGGAATATTTGATCCGGCAAAGAACAAGTTTTTTAGACATGGAGAATGTGTGCGGTGGATTGTGCTTGATGATGGTGGAGGAGTGGTGGGACGGGTAGCTGCTTTTGTAGATAAAAAAACAGCCAATAAAAATGAGCAGCCAACGGGTGGGATAGGTTTTTTTGAATGTGTAAATGAGCAGCAGGTTGCCTTTGCCTTGTTTGATGTTGCCAAGCAATGGCTTCAAAGTAAAGGCATGGAAGCCATGGATGGCCCAATTAATTTTGGCGAACGCGACAGCTGGTGGGGATTGCAAGTGCAAGGCAAAGGGCCGCCCACTTACAAGATGGCATATAACCCCGATTATTATCAATTATTTTTTGAAGCGTATGGCTTTAAAATCTATTTTAAACAATTTTGTTACGGACTGGAAGTGCGGCAAAAATTGCATGACAAATTTTACGAACGCCATCAACAAATTGCTGCCGATACGAACTATAAAGCAATGCATATAAGCAAGAGCCGCTTAAACAAATTTGCTGAGGATTTTAGGATCATTTACAATAAAGCGTGGGTAAAACACGGAAGCGGCAAAGAGCTTGATGCCAAACAGGTTCAGCTTATGTTCGGAAAAATGAAACCTATCATTGATGAAAAGATCATTTGGTATGTTTATTACAAAGATGAGCCGGTGGCATTTTGGATCAACATACCTGACATTAACCAATATTTCAAACATTTTAACGGCAAGTTTGGGTGGTTTGAAAAACTAAGGTTCCTGTGGATGGTAAAACAGCGCAACACACATCGTTTTATTGGGGTGGTGTTTGGCGTGGTACCTGAGCATCAAGGAAAAGGGGTGGACAGTTTCATGATTGTAGAAGGGGGTAAGGTCATACAAAAGGATAGGATTTATGACGAGTATGAAATGAACTGGATAGGTGATTTTAACCCTAAAATGATTTCGGTAGCAGAATCACTAGGAACTTGGAAGAACCGCACCTTTCACACTTATCGGAAATTATTTGATGAGAATAAGGAATTTAAAAGGCACCCAATGATATAGTTAGGCCCGAAAGGAGATTTAATTTAAAAAATGTTGATAAAAAAGACAATTAGATTTGGCTATTTATAATTAGAAATATACTTTTGCGCCCTCGTTATCCGAAAGCGATCCTGATTCCGTAGCTCAGCTGGTAGAGCATTACACTTTTAATGTAGGGGTCCTGGGTTCGAATCCCAGCGGGATCACCATCGGAAACGAATTTAATTCCTCTTGTAGCTTTTGTTACAAGGGGAATTTTGCTTTTGGTCTGTTTGAGTTTGTTTAAGGATGATGCGTGGCGCAGTTACTGCTTAACGATTACAAAAATATCCTCATCATCACGTTTCATCAGGTAATTTTCGCGGGCAAATTTCTCCAAATTGGCTGGTGACGACATGAGCTCCGTCAAATCCATTTTGCTTTTCTCCAATTCATCGCTATAGTAAGCCTTGTCTGTTTGCAACACGTTTAACTGCTTGCGAAAACGGTATTGTGAATAAAAATCGTTCTTATCAAAAAACGCAAGCCACAAAATAAATGCTGCAATGCAAAGGGCAAACTTATTTTTTAAAAAGGAAGGTACCCGCTCCATGAATTTAA
>JAYTNW010000151.1:0-5825 GCA_043748115.1 Bacteroidota bacterium
CAGTGGATATGAAACAGTTATTGAAGGCATTGGTATTTATTTGGGATTTAATCTCATTCATGAGCTTGAAAAAAAAACGATGTTAAACATTTTGCAACAGCGTAAAAGGTGTGGGGAGTTTCAATCGCTAGATAATTTTATGAAACGTGTTGCAATTTCAGTGGAGCAACTACGAATGCTGATTCGCATAAACGCCTTTCGTTTTACAGGGCGAACAAAGCAGCAATTGCTGTGGGATATACATATGATATTAGGAAGTGAGAAAAAAACCAAACAAGAAATAGAAATGTTTGACATCGAGCAGAAGCATTACCAACTTCCGCAGTTGTATTATACAAATCTTGATAATGCATGGGATGAAATAGAGCTAATTGGATTTCCATTGTGTTCCACTTTTGATTTGATAGATGAAAAGGCTGATGCCAAAGAAGCGGAGGCGCAAAGCATAAAAGCGGGGCAATTAAACCCTGTGCCTTTGCGGTTGGGTGTTGAGAAGGAACTAAATTATGCTTTAGAGTTTCCCTCATATAGCGGAAAGGTAGTTTCTATTGTAGGAAATTTTGTAACCCGCAAAAACACCCGCACCAAAAAAGGAGATGCCATGGCTTTTGGAACTTTTTTAGACAGAAGTGGAAAGTGGATTGATACTACGCACTTCCCGAACGTGATAATGAAATATCCATTTTCAGGAAAAGGCTGCTATAAGATTATTGGAAAGGTGGTGGTGGAGTTTGATTTTTATAGTTTAGATGTGATAGCAATGGAAAGACTCCCCTCTCGCCTTAAATATGAACAACCCGCTTAGGCATAAAGTTGCTTATTTAATTGCACACTAAGGTCGCAAGTCCTCATTAAATAGTGTAACACCATGAAGCAATAAACCGCCACCGAAAAATCGTGCTCATTTGTGTAGGCAAAAGCAAAAAGCGCAAATGCTTAAACCCACCTCTCCGTTTTCAATTTATGCAGGCCTAAACGTATGCACTAAGCGAGGCTCTTTTTATAAAGAGGCAATGCTATAAAGGCAAGCTCTTCCTGCTGTCGCATTTTAAAGGCGGTAAGGCTTTGCTATTGTTTAGCATGTTGGTTTGTTTTTTATGCATGTTTAATGTTACCTCTTCAATTAATAGCAGGTAAACGCATTAGTCTAACACCCCAAATTTACCTGCATGAAATTCCTCAACAGCCTCCTGTATCTCCTGCATGGTGTTCATTACAAAAGGGCCATACTGTGCAATAGGTTCTTTAATAGGAGCGCCACTCATTAACATCAACACGCTGTTTTCTTTTGCTTCAATCGTTATGGCTTCCCCTTCATTTTTAAATAAAAGAAAGTTGTGCAACACTGCTTCTTGTCCATTTATAATGGCACTGCCTTCTACCACCAGTATGGCAACATTGTGTGTTGCTGTAATTTCTGTTTGCAGTTTGCCATCAGCATTCATTCTAATATCGAATAAATTAATGTCAGTGTATGTTTCTGCGGGGCCTTTAACACCGTTAAAATTTCCTGCAATAACATTTACGGTACCTCCATTATTTTCCAATACTGCTTTTCCCATTTGGTCAGCAGTTAATCCTTGATAATGTGGTTTGGTAAGTTTGTCTTTCTTAGGAAGGTTAACCCACAACTGTATCATTTCAAAAGCACCACCCTCCTTCGAAAAATTTTCTTCGTGGTATTCTTTATGCAACAATCCGGCACCGGCAGTCATCCATTGCACGTCACCAGGGTTTATAATTCCGCTGTTGCCAAAACTATCATGGTGCGCCACACTGCCTTTGTAAGCAATGGTCACGGTTTCAAATCCTTTATGCGGATGCACATCCACACCACGTAAAGTATCTGATGGCGCAAATGTATAGGCAGGCGCAAAGTCCATCATCAAAAACGGGCTTATCCTGTCGCGTATAGCATTTCCGTTTGGAAAATAATTGTACACCCTAAAACCATCACCCACCATCCCAAAATTAGGTGGACGTTTAAATATTTTTTCAATTTTTTTTGTTGTACTCATGTTATGTATCCTTTCTTTTTATTCTGTATAATGCATGCCTGCAAATGCATTATCGTTTAAGTTGTAATTTTTATGCAGGTTATTGTATAGCGTAATTCCCCTTGATATTTTCTCATTAACATCAGCAATCTCTTCTGCCTCCACAATAATAGCATCATTATCCTGTAACAGAAATACGGTTTTTAATTTTTGTATTTCTTCCTTATTCAAATCATTGTTGATTACTACGACATCATATTTTGCCAAGTGAAATTTTTCAATCGCCATTTCTACTGAGTTAGCAACAATTGCATTGCGGTTTTTGTTTTTATTAATTGTTTGCGCAAGCAGAATAGTGTTTGCTGCATCAGTACCTGCAACTAAGATTTGTGTTTGAGTCATTTAGTTTTCCTTTCTTATTGAAGATGGTGGGTGCAGCGTTTATTGCCGCACTCACCATTTCATTGTTATGCACTTTTCATCAACTGAATGTCTGCATTGATGTGAACATCATCACTTACCAAAACACCACCGGCTTCCAGTGCTGCATTCCAGTTTAGCCCCCAGTCTTTTCGGTTTATTTTTCCTGTTACGGTAAAACCAACTTTTTCATTGCCCCATGGGTCTTTCATCATACCGCCAAATTCTACCTGTAAGGTTATCGGCTTGGTAATTCCTTTTAAAGTAAGATTACCGGTGAGTTCAAAGTCACCATCGCTTTTCTTTTTCAATAATGCAGAAGTGAAAGTAGCTGTCTCAAAATTTTCTGCATCAAAGAAATCGGCACCTTGTAAATGCCCATCACGTTTTTCATCACCGGTGTGTATAGATGATATGTTGACGTTAACGGTTATTTCAGCATCAGTAAAAGTGTTGTCATTTGCATACACTGTTCCATCAAATGCTTTGAAAGAACCTTTTACATTAGAGATCATCAAGTGTTTTACCTTGAAGGCAATCTCACTGTGTGCGGCATCAATTGCCCATTTTGTTTTTGTTAATGTTTCGTTTACCATTTAATTTATTTTTTATTTGATGTTTGTTTTGATTAATTAATTAACTTCCATTGGCACATCCATTAACAACAGTTCTGCGCCTTGTGTTAATGCCTCGATATTTATTTCATTCGCATTCCATATTCCAACAGCATCGCGTTCATTCGCTTCATTTCCGTTGATGTTAAATTTTCCTTTTACCACCATGGCATAAATGCCGTTTTCTTTTCTTTTAACAGTATAGTCCACTTTAATCCCACTGTCAAACGTTCCCATGCTAAACCATGCATCCTGATGTATCCATAAACCCGCCTTTTCTTTTTCGGGAGAAATGATCAGTTGTAGTTTGTTATGCCTATCCATAACATCTAAAGTTAGTTGGTCGTAACGCGGAGTTACGTTGTCCTTATTCGGAAACAACCAAATCTGAAAAAGTTTTACCTGGTCTTTTTTGCTGGCATTAAACTCACTGTGCGTAACCCCTGAGCCTGCACTCATCACCTGCACGTCACCGTACTTTATAATTCCATGATTGCCCATGTTGTCTTTATGTTCAAGTGCTCCTTCCAATGGAATGGTTATGATTTCCATGTTGTCATGCGGATGAGTACCGAAGCCCATGCCAGGAGCAACAATATCATCATTTAAAACCCTTAGCACGCCAAAGTGCATTTGATTTGAGTCGTAATAATTGGCAAAGCTGAATGAATGTTTTGCCTTTAACCAACCGTGATCGGCCTTGCCGCGGTTTTCTGATTTATGTATTACTATGTTCGACATATCTTTTTGTTTTGATGGGTCAAAGGTAGCCTCATGCACAGGGTCGCTCCAATAACATAGAATAAGAAGTAAACTTAATGTAGATTAAGAAAAGCAGTAATCTGTTACTTAATTCGGCTCATTTTTGCACGCATCTTACTAAAAAATTCTGGCGTAACACCAATATAAGATGCAATGTATTTTTGCGGGAGGCACGACACCAAAGCAGGATAGCGCAAGCAAAACTTATCGAACCGTTCTTTAGCTGTTAATGATAAATTATCTATCATTCGCTGTTGCCCGCTTACCATGGCATTTTCAATTAATATCCTAAAAAAACGCTCAAACTTAGGCACACGCTCAAACAATTTTTCACGATCATTTATTGCCATCATCAGTATGTTTGTTTCATCCACAGCATCAATAAACAAATTTCCCGGATTGCCAGTAGTGGCACTGTAAATATCGCCCATCCACCATCCCGGTGGTGCAAATTGCAGAATATGTTCTGCTCCGTTTTTATCAATGGTGTAAGCACGAAGGCAACCTTGGTTTACAAAGCAAGTATGTGAAAAAACTTCGCCTTCCTGTTTTACAAATTGCTTACGTCTGATGAGTTTGGGTGAAAGCAATGATAAAAAAAAGTTCTCCTCCTCCTTTGTTAAAGAAATATGTTTGGCAATATTTTTAAGAATGAGGTTACTATCCAATGGTATCTATGAATTACAAATCAGTACGAATAAACGAATGAAAAAAGTGAGGAATATTTTGAGAAACAGAAAATCAAGTTGTCGAAAACTAAATTTTATCTTCAATAAAATCAATCAGGGAATGGATCACTTTAATGTGTATTTCCTGTGCCCTGTCAGCAAAAGGTGCATGTGGCGCACGAATTTCTACATCGCACATATCTTTTAGTTTGCCCCCATCCTTCCCTGTAAGTGCTACCACTTTCATTCCTTTTGCGCGTGCAGTTTTTGCTGCTTCCATTACATTTTCAGAATTGCCACTGGTGCTTATGGCTAATAACACATCTCCTGCATTCCCCAGTGCATGTATATATCTGGAAAAAATGTGAGCATACCCATAATCATTACTCACACAACTGATGTGCGAAACATCTGAAATGCTGAGTGCGGCAATGGCCCTTCTGTCTTCACGGTATCGGCCGGTAAGTTCCTCGGCAAAGTGCATGGCATCACACATGCTGCCACCGTTGCCGCAGGAAATTAATTTGTTACCGCTTTTGATTGCCTCCACCATCAGGGTTCCGGCTCGCTCAATGGCTTCAAAGTTTTTTTCATCCGAAAGAAAATCAGTAAGTACCGCTTGTGCCTCTTCAAAATGTTTCTTTATCCTGTCCGTCATAAAATGCAATGTAATGAACAAAGATAGAAGGAAATTACCAACCCAAAAAGCCGACTTCAATTTGATAGCGGTAAGCCAAAAGCAATGTTACCATGTAGTAAGTTACTATATGGTAACATTTAAAATTAAAAATCATATATTTGCAGTAGCAATTACAAGTATAGCATGGCACAAGGGCAAAATCCATTTGAGTTTGGCAAAGTTGTTACAGGCAAATCGTTTACCAACCGCAAAAAAGAAAGAGAACGTTTAGCCTCTAACTTTCTTAATGGAATAAATTCTATTCTCATTTCTCCCCGCAGGTGGGGTAAAAGCTCCCTTGTTAAAGAGGTGGCCAATGATATGAACAGAAAGCACAAGGATGTAAAGTTTTGCTTTATTGACCTTTTTAACATCCGCTCCGAACATGAGTTTTATGAAAAATTAGTACTGGAGGTAACCCGTGCCACCACCTCTAAATTAGAAGAGGCGCTTTTACAAATAAAACAAACGTTTAAACTAATAGTGCCTAAATTTAGCGTAGAAGTAGGCCCCACGGATATGTTTTCTGTTTCTTTAGACTTTAAGGAAGCAAAAAAGAATACCGATGAAATATTAAACTACGCAGAAAAAATAGCAGCAAAAAAGAAAATCCGACTGATTATTTGTATGGATGAGTTTCAAAACCTGGAATTTTTTACTGACCATGTAGGCTTTCAAAAAAAGC
>JAYTNW010000152.1:0-4731 GCA_043748115.1 Bacteroidota bacterium
GATTAATGAAATAGCACCTCGACCACACAACAGCGGCCATCACACCATAGAAGCAAACAGCGTTTCTCAATTTGAACAACACCTTCGCGCCATTTTTAATTTACCCTTAGGCAGCACTCATGCGCTGAGCCCTGCCGCCATGGTAAACCTCTTAGGTGAAAAAAATTTTACAGGCAAGGTTAATTATAAAGGACTGGATGCAGTGCTTCAACTTGACGGAGCACACCTGCATTTGTATGGAAAGGAAATGACGAAACCTTTTCGCAAAATGGGGCATGTTACTTTTACGGCAGCCACTACACAGGATGCCATCCAACAAGCCAGAAAGGTTAAAGATCTTCTTAAAATTGAATCGTTGTAAATAAACAAATAAGGTAAGCAAGTGGTAATGCAAAATGCACGTACCGTAAAAACTGCGTTTCTTAAAATAAATTATACCGTATCCGCAATGCTTTTTATTAGTTGAAATACAGTGTGCGGCTACCTATGTCCTCACCCATTAATTCCTTATAGCGGTTCACCACAGCTTGGTGCGTGGTGGAGTCCACCTCTTTACCGTCAACCAATAAGCCTAGCTTGCTAAATTTAATGGTAGAAAGATTGTTCTCTATTAACCCTCTATCTTTAAGAGAAGAAAACAAGTAATCCACAAATTTTTTGTTACCGGAGTTACCGGCATTAATTCCCATGGAGGCTTTCACCGTTTTTGCTTCGGCAATTATATCATCGTAAACAACCCATTCTTCACTATTCAACTCAACATCATTCCGCACTATTGAAGCTACATCAGCACCGTTAAAGTGTACTTTAAACTGTCCTTTATCATTAGCAATGTTTACCGTTTGGTTTTCTATAAGGTAAGCATTGTTAACAATGGATCCGAAGTGTTCATCCCCTTCTTTTTTAGCCTCATTTTTAGCAACCACTTTCGCTGCTGGTTTAATAGCCGGTGCAGTGGCTTCTGCTGCTTCTGTTTTTGTAGGTGTAGCTGATGCTAAATCTGTTTCATGGATGTCGGATTCTGTTAATTGTCCAGTGCCAACAAAATGTTGAACTTCTTCAACCGCTGATGGAACATCCTTTGATGTTTCAACAATTGGAGAGGATTGTGGGCTGCGCATAGTCAGGTAAATGCCGCCAACAATTACAGCAGCTGTGAGTGATCCTAATGCCAGGTTTTTAAACCGAAGAAGTCCGGAAACTCCACCTCCAAAAGGGGTGTGATCAACCTTTTGGCTCACTTTTTCCATTGCCTCTTCCAATGAAATGATGGGCTCCTGTTGTCGTGCAGCCTCAAACAACTTATCTAACTTACTATTTTCCATGGTAATGTAGTTCTGTATTCAAACGTTTTCAATTAAAATCAAACTATTTCTTCTTCTAAAATCCTTTTAAGGGATTCCCTTGCTCTGGCAATTCTGCTTTTTACTGCTGAAAGGGTGTCTCCCTGTATTTGTTGTATTTCATTTAATGACAGGCCTGATATTTCAAACATTACCAGGGCTTCGCGCTGTTTTTCGGGCAACTGATGGATGGCTTGATACAGTTCTTTCATTTCCATTTTTAGGTGAGGGCTGGCTGCCGTATCTGCCACTTGGTCCGTGTGTTCACTATCTGACAAAAAACTGTGCTGCTTCTTATTTTCCTGCGCTTTATAAACCAAGCGACTTGCTATGGTAAACATAAAACTTAGCAAAGCCTCTTTTTGCCTTAGGGTTTCGTAGTTTTCATAGGTTTTTAAAACCGTTTCTCCAACAATGTCCTTTACCTCTTCTTTGTTGAACACCATAGACTGAACAAACCGTATAAGCCTGTCATGCAACGGCTTATAAGCTTCGGTAAACGCTTTTTGTTTACCACCCGCACCTATCTGGTTAATCGGCATAGCTTGTTTCGAACGGTAAGAGCGTAAAACCGTTAAAAAGTTGCACGCTCACTTGTTTTTTTTAATGATTTTTTATGATGGCTTTTTTTGTTTTATACCTATTCGCCCATGGTTTTCAACAATTGACAATAGACTTCAAATATATAGAATATTTTTACACACAAAATATACGACACTATGCAGGCACTTGCTAAAACCGATTACCTTTTTCCTGGTCAGACATCCAAATATACCGGAAAAGTACGGGATGTTTACACCATAGAAAATAAGTTATTAGCCATGATAGTAACGGATCGAGTTTCTGCTTTTGACGTGGTTTTGCCGCGCCCAATTCCTTACAAAGGTGCCGTTTTGAATAAAATTGCGTACCATTTTATGTCGGCCACTTCGGGCATAGTGCCCAACTGGATACTTTCAGTTCCTGATGATCAGGCGGCCATTGGCCTTCCCTGCCAGCCATTAAAAGTTGAAATGGTCATTAGGGGTTATCTCAGCGGCCATGCATGGCGCCAGTACAAAGCCGGTAAAAGAATGCTGTGCGGGGTTACCATGCCTGATGGGTTAAACGAAAGCGACCCCTTCCCGCAACCCCTCATAACACCCACCACCAAAGCTGATGCTGGGCACGACCAAGATATTTCGCGCGAAGAAATTTTAAAACAGAACATTGTACCTGAACATGTTTACCTCCAGGTTGAAAAATTTACACGTGCCCTTTATGCCAAAGGATGTGAAATGGCCGCTGCTCAAAATCTTATTTTGGTGGACACCAAGTACGAATTTGGATTGTATAATAACAAAGTTTATTTGATTGACGAAATACATACACCTGACTCTTCTCGTTATTTTTATGCAGAAGGATATGCAGAAAGGCAGAAAAATAAAGAACCACAAAAACAACTCTCCAAAGAATTTTTAAGGCAATGGCTTATTGAAAATGATTTTCAAGGGTTGGAAGGCCAAACGGTGCCAACCATGTCAGATGAAATTGTAAAAAGTGTTTCTGATCGTTACATAGAGCTTTATGAAAAAATCACAGGACTCACGTTTGTAAAAAACGGCAACGAAAATGTGGAGCAAAGAATTTTTGAAAATGTGAGCAATGGAATCAAAATTTTAGAAAGCAAGCGTTGAGAGCCTATACGTTTGCATTGGATAACTGCTTAACAACAAAAAATCCCTGCCTTGTGGGCAGGGACCTGCAAATCATTTCTTCTGTCGGGGTGACTGGATTCGAACCAGCGACCACCAGCACCCCATGCTGATACGCTACCGGGCTGCGCTACACCCCGAAGGATGACTTTTTTCTAATACCGATTTTTAAACCGGAGTGCAAATGTAATTATTTGAAGTCAAACCAAACAAAATCCCGCCTCGTTTATTTTATGTGTGTGCTCCTTACAAAACATAAACCCAGTAAGTTTGCAACCTGTAAAAATAATCTATGATTAAGAGAATATTCTTTGTGCTGCTTGGTGTAATTACAATCTCACACAACCTGCAAGCGCAGGATAAAGACAACCGTTATTCAATTAGCGGTTATGTAAAAGATGCAAACACCGGAGAGGCGCTCATTGGTGCCAATGTGTATATAAAAGAAACCCTTAAAGGAGTTCAAACCAACCAATATGGCTATTACTCGCTTTCGGTTGAAGGGGGCAGCATTACACTCATGAGTTCATTCATCGGCTTTAATGATTTTATTTTTCCTGTTGTTTTGGATAAAGACCTTCGCGTTAACATTGACCTTAAAAACAAGGCTATCGAAACACAAGAGGTCGTTATAACGGGCGACAAACCCGACCAAAATGTAAACAGTACGCAGATGGGAAAAATTCAACTTGACGTGGAGCAAATGAAAACCATGCCTGCCTTTTTAGGAGAAGTGGATATTTTAAAAATGATACAGTACTTACCCGGAGTACAATCAGCCGGAGAAGGCAACAGCGGTTATTATGTGCGTGGTGGCGGGCCCGATCAAAATCTTATTTTGCTGGATGAGGCACAGGTTTATAACGCCTCTCACCTATTCGGTTTTTTTTCCGTGTTCAATGCTGATGCTATAAACAACGTAACGCTGATTAAAGGCGGTATGCCGGCCAATTATGGTGGCAGACTTGCTTCCGTTCTTGATATTTCTTTAAAAGAAGGCAACAACAAATCGTTTCATGTAGATGGAGGTATTGGTCCCATTGCAAGCAGGCTAACCTTTCAGGGGCCGATAATAAAAGAAAAATCATCGTTTATCATCTCTGCCCGCAGAACCTTTATAGACTTATTTCTTCGTGAGCCTTTTGTTAAAAAAGGATCTGCTGCCGATGGAAACTCTTACTACTTCTACGATTTGAACACCAAAATAAATTACACCCTTTCAGAAAAAGACCGTTTGTTTTTAAGTGGTTATTTTGGTCGCGATGTGTTTAATTTTAAAAGTGCTGACACTGGTTTTAAAGTTCGTATCCCGTGGGGAAATGCCACTGCATGCCTGCGCTGGAATCATATTTTTAAAGACAATCTTTTTGTAAACACTTCTCTTATCTTCTCTGACTATAAGTTTGAGTTTGGTGCCAGCCAGGAAAGTTTCAAGTTTAAAATATTTTCTGGCGTTAGAGATTATAATGCGAAACTGGATTTCACGTGGTTTCCTATTATTAGCCATAACGTAAAATTTGGTGCTAATTATATTTTTCACACCTTCACTCCCACCAGCGCAGATGCTTCACAAGGCGACACTGAATTTGATTTAGGAACCAATGTAAAGCATCTGCGCTGGTGGGAGTGAAGGTGTGAAAAATATAATTAGCACCAAATTTTACGTTATGGCTAATAATAGGAAACCACGTGAA
>JAYTNW010000153.1:0-2791 GCA_043748115.1 Bacteroidota bacterium
AAAGGGGGATTAAAATCAATATTTGCTTATTCTAAGTTAACTCCACTCTCTAATAACCACTGTTTTTGTCCAATTTGATTTATCTTGGACAGCAGTGAAAATTAATATACTACTTTAGCTGCCTAAACAAACTAAACAATGATGATGAAAAAACAACTTATTTTATTGATTTTTGGCCTAGCAGTGTTGGCCGGCTGCAAAAAAGACAGCGATAACAACAGCACACCTGCCCTTACAGTTGACTCAGCTCCTCAAGCCAAATTTAAAATTGACGGCACTGATGTGAGCGTTGTGGAAACAGCTGACATTACTAACTCAACCAGTAAATCAGCTTCGCTTGCAATTCCTCCTGACAGTTCCAGTGCAAGTTATGGAACAGGTTTTTATGATGATGCTAACTCTACCGATGTGTTTGGTGTGGATGTAGGACGGCTTGAGTTTTTAGGAAACATGCCTACAGATGCTGACTTCGAAGCGCTGTTATTAGGAAGTAAAAACTATATTTCTGATCCTGACGTGTTCAATGGTGTTGCACTTTATTACTACATCAATGGAGTAAAATGGGCAACCAATTTGGGTACAGGGATACAAACGGGAAGCACGTTTACCTTCACCGATCAAAAAACTCAAACCTCGCTAGGTTTTACCAATGTTACCGTATTAGCAAACTTTAACTGTACGCTGTATGATGGAGCAGGTAACTCTAAAGTCGTTACAGACGGAGTGTTTGTTGGAGCATTTGAAAATTACTAATCTTTTTTTGACTTAAACAAAGCTTCCCGTTGCAATTGCAGTGGGAGGCTTTGTTTTTAAAGCATGGATAGGGTACATGAATCATTCGTTTCAGCATTAAAGCCTACCTTTGTGCTGCATGCAATTAGGACAATACAACACATTAACCGTAAAACGCATTACCGGTGTAGGTTTTTATTTGGCAGATGAGGAACAAAAAGAAGTGCTGCTTCCCAACAAATACATTCCAGATGGATTGCGCGTAGGCGATGCCATAGAGGTTTTTATTTACACCGACTCAGAAGACCGACCCATTGCCACCACACTTAAACCCTATGTTACCCTCAACAACTTTGCCTTGCTGCATGTAAAACAGGCAAATAACATTGGTGCGTTTTTAGACTGGGGTTTGGAAAAAGACCTCTTTGTTCCATTTAAAGAGCAAACAGCAAAGATGCGCGAAGATGGTGATTACGTAGTGTATCTTTTTCATGATGAAAAATCCAATAGGCTGGCAGGATCTAATAAGATAAGCCGTTTTTTAGATAATGAGAACATAGAGCTTAAAACAGGGGAGGAGGTTAACCTAATGGTTTTCGGCAAATCGGATTTGGGCTTTAAGGTGATTGTGAATAATAGGTACGAAGGACTGGTGTATAGCAATGAAGTTTTTCAGCCGTTGAAAAATGGGCAACCATTAAAGGGCTTTGTTAAAACAGTGCGTGAAGACAAGAAATTAGACGTTACACTTCAAAAGCCGGGTTTTGAAAACATGGAAGTTAACACGCAGCGCGTATTGACGTACCTACAGGGCAACAAGGGTTTTTTACCCCTTACCGATAACAGCACCCCTGAAAGTATTGCCGAAGTACTACAGATGAGCAAAAAGAATTTTAAAAAAGCAATTGGTATTTTGTATAAAAAGCAAATGGTGCAGTTGCACGATGATGGTGTTTATTTGATATAATAAGCGGAAAGATTAACCCAGTGTTAAATCAAAATCTTTTTAAGCGGGGTGCTTTGTTTTTAAGTCACAGTAATAAAACTTGCTTTACTTAATAAACGTACGATAAAGCACACATTATACCTTTTTCAAACATAATAAAAATTTGTCGATGAAGCATTCTGTTTCAGGGATTCACCTGGACTTTGTTGTGAATATCATTTTGTTTAGCGAAGTAAAATAGTTTCGTACATTTACATAACTATTTAAAAATAACTCCAAAAACTACTCTTATGAAGAAGCTAGTTGATATGTTATGCACTCAGGCATTTTTTATTTATGCTTTAGCACTAAATGTTTTGTGTGTAAAAGCTCAAAATATTCCTGATTACGCAAACATTCCTTATTACCCACAACCGCAATTAGTGACTGTAAATGCCAATTGTGATTTTCTTGTGATTGGCCCAAGCTCCATCTGTAATGCAACGCCCACTACCACCTATACCATTGCTCCATCCTTTACTCCAATTGATTTTACGGGGTTTAACATTACCTATACTCCGGCTATATTAAACACTAATGGCAGCAACAATAGTGTAACCCAGGTTGGAAGCACAAATTTTGGGCAGTTTACTGTTAATTTTCCTAACACATTTAATCATTACTACATTACCATAACTTATTCTGACCCTCAAACATCGTGTTTCACTTACAAAATTTTTGAAGTGACACCCTGTTGTCAAAATCCTGCCGATTTTATAAGTAACGGTACAGCAAGTACCCTTCCCTTTACGGGTGCTGATCCTTTTAATGCAGGAGCTTTATTTGCAGGCGCCCAAACCTATGCCTTAAGCGGAACATTTGTGGTTGACCAAGATATAACTTTGGCCGGATGCTCGTTGCTGATGGCACCGGGATCGGAAATAATTGTAAACACGGGGAAAAAATTAACTTTGAAAAAGTTACCGGCAACAGTAAATCCAATTTTACAAGCAGCATGCGATATTATGTGGAAGGGGATTACGGTACAGGATGGAGGCAAACTTAGCATTAGTGGTGTTGATGCGGGTGCTGATTACGGTGCAGCTATACGCGATGCTCAGTATGCGATTAATT
>JAYTNW010000154.1:0-6515 GCA_043748115.1 Bacteroidota bacterium
CAAAACGCAACCTCCTTATTTTACTAAGGATGTAGGTTGTGCGGGGTGGAGCAGCGGAATTTATGTTGTGGTGCTGCAAACAGAGAAAGAGAAATTGGATGTTAAGTTTGTGAAACTGTAAGAAAATAATTTTTACTTCAAAAGCTGATTCGCCACCCATTCCACAGCATCCTGCACCGGAATAAACTCCATGCCTAATTGCTTTTTTACTTTCTTATTCGAGTAACAAAATTTTTGCAAAGCACTGCGTGTGGTTTCTCGGGTAATTAGGGAGGGCTTGCCGCTGAGCCTATTGCGTAAGTGCGCCAAACGCCATGCTAAGCCCGAAAGAAAGGGTGTGGCTTCATTGTGCGGTGGTTTTACTTTTAGGCTTTCGGCCATCCATTGTAAAAGTTGTTTGTAAGATATGTTTTGGGAGGAGATGATAAAACGTTCACCACTAATGTTGCTTTGCATTAACTGCATCATACATCGGCTTACATCGCGCACATCCACAAATCCTGAAATGCCGTTGGTGTAATATTTTAATCCCTCCTGCACACGTTTAAAAAGAGACGAAGAGTCGGTTTTCCAATTGCCGGCTCCTAAAATTACAGATGGATTAACGATTACTGCGTTAAGCCCTTCTGTGATGCCACGCCACACTTCGCGTTCAGCCGAATATTTACTGATGGCGTAATTGCTGTTGTTTTTGTTGTTTTCCCATAGGGCATTTTCATCTGCTGCTTCCAGGCTGTCTTTGCGGCCTAACGTGGCAACCGAACTCACATAACAGAGTTTGGCGATGTTAGCCTCCATACATGCGTTCACCACATTTTCTGTCCCATCAGCATTAATATGTAACATATCATCAGCTTTGCTGGGATCAAAGGATACCATGGCCGCACAATGGTACACCTGCTTAACCCCTTTTAGTGCATCTGCTAAAGAAAAAACATCAAGAATATCGCCCTCAAAAAAATCAATACAATGGTAAAGATCTGGGTGCGAAATAAATTTTCTTTGTAAAATGCTTCTGTCGGAGGTAGCTCTTACCAGTACACGCACCATGGTGTTTTCTTGCATCAGATCCCACACCAACTGCGACCCTAAAAGGCCGGTACCCCCAGTAACCAAAATCATGGCGTGAAGGTAGAGGGAAAATGGAAGTTAAAAGAAAGGAAAGTCATATTTCAAAAGAAGGCTGTTTGCACAGAAATGCTTCACTCTAACACGCTTTCTATTATTACCTAATGGGTTCATCAAACAACCAAGCCATTCGCTTATTCAATCAATAACTTAATTTAACCTCATCTTTTACAATAAACGCTGATCCAAAAAAGGGTTGAACCTCTTTTAATAGTTTCATGGCGTCCAGTCGGGTGCGGCAATCGCCAATGCGCACTTTAAAGTTGGGTTGCTGGTAAATCACATAACTATTGTATTTGCTGTCAGCAAATTCCCGGAGGAAATCCGTTCGAACCTCATAAGCTCTTTCTCGCTGGCCGCCAAAAAATAATTGTATTCTGAAACCGGGCACCGTTTGCTTCATGCTGTTAAGCAAAATATGCTTTTTTATAAGTTCATGGGCCAAACTATCGTCTTTGCTTTGGGCATTGGCGTTAAAAGAAGTTATAAGAACGACAATAAAAAATAATACAGTTCTTAAAAAATAACAATACATGATAGTCCCGTTTAGCAGGGCAATAGTACTAAATAAGTTTTAAAGCCAGATTTTAAAACTTAAAAGCTGAGGTTAGGATTAAAATGGTAAAATGTTTAGGGAAAGAAATCTATCAACATCATGAAAAACAGCGAATAAGAACTTTGTAACTCACTTAAACCCAATTTTTTTTATTTAGAATGAAAATAAAATTTGAAATTTTTATGAATTAAAAAAGGTAAAGCATAAATTTGCGCACTCGAAACTGAATTTTTACCAAAAAATTGCATTCGTCCAACTTTATATGAAAAGAAATTTTAACGCCTCTATATGTATCTAACGGTATTTAACAACCTGAAAATCAATATAGGCAGGTTTTTCCTCATCGTATTCCTGCTCAGCACCACCAGCACTTTTGCACAAGATGGCAAAGCTCTTTTTGATGCCAACTGTAAACAGTGTCACGCCATTAACGATGTTGTAATCGGTCCCGCATTAAAGGGAGTTGATAAAAAACATGACGAAGCGTGGCTTATCAAATGGATTAAAGCTTCGCAGTCAATGGTAAAGGCGGGCGATGCCAAAGCCGTGGAGATATTTAACGAATATAATAAAGTGGTGATGCCGAATCAGAATGTAAATGATGCGGAGATAAAAGCCATTTTAGCTTGGGTAAAAGCCGAAGAGAGTAAAGTGGTAGTTAAACCTATTACTCCAGGAGGAGAGGGTGCCGCTGAAGAGAAGAATACCGGCAAAATGTGGTGGATACTGGGATCTATATCAATATTACTGGCTATATCAGCAGCATTAGGTCGTGTAAAAAAAGGGTTGGAGTATGCAATCCGCGAAAAGGAAGGTGTTGCCCATCCCATTCCGGTAGAAACTAAACAGGCTCGTAAAAATTGGATTCGCGGTAATAAAAAACTGATTGCCTTTATGGCTCTTGCATTGGTGGTGGTAGGTAGTGTAAAAGGATGGTATGGATTAAAAGAAATTGGGATAACCACCAACTATGAACCCGATCAACCCATAAAATTTTCGCATAAGCTGCATGCTGGAGAAAATAAAATAGCGTGTTTATATTGCCACACCGGTGCTGATAAAAGTAAACATGCCAATATTCCTTCCGCAGGGCTTTGTATGAACTGCCACAAGTATGTGAAAGAAGGCCCTCTTCACGGAGACACAGAGGTTAAGAAAATTTATGCAGCTTTAGATTGGGATGGAGTAAAATACGGAACCAACCAAAAGCCTATTCAATGGATAAGGGTACACAACCTACCTTCATTGGCATATTTTAACCACGCACAACACGTTAACGTGGGAAAAATAGAATGCCAAACCTGCCATGGCAAGGTGGAAGAAATGGAAATTGTAAAACAATCGTCACCACTTACAATGGGATGGTGTATTAACTGCCACCGCGATACAGAAGTGAAAATGGACGGCAACGGATATTACGATGAGCTTCATAAAAACCTGGCGGCAAAATATGGCGCTGATGCCAAGTTAACAGTAGATAAAATAGGCGGTTTAGAGTGTGCACGCTGCCACTATTAATTGCCCGACCTAAACTTTAAACTTGCGACTATAAACTATTATAAAGTATATGGAAAAAAAATACTGGAAAGGTGTTGAGGAGTTACGGAACGATGCGGAGTTTGTTCGGTTAAAGAACAACGAGTTTTTCGAAGAAATACCTGTAGATGAGGTTTTAGGTAAAAAAGCAGATACCGAAAGCGCCACACCGCGAAGGGATTTTCTTAAGTTTTTAGGCTTTGGAGTAGCTGCTGCATCATTGGCAGCATGCGAAGCCCCTGTACGCAAAACCATCCCTTATTTGGTTAAGCCGGAAAACATTACACCCGGCATTCCCAATTATTATGCTTCTACTTTTGCTGACGGACATGAATATGCCAGTGTTGTTGTAAAAACACGCGAAGGGCGCCCCATTAAAATTGAAGGCAATGAGTTGTCACCACTAAATAAAGGTGGTGCCAGCGCACGTGCACAGGCTTCTGTTTTAGGGTTATATGATAAAGCCCGTCTTACCGCACCAACTGCAGCAGGTAACGCCACCACTTGGGACGTTGCCGATAGAGCTATTAAAACCAAATTGACGGAAACGGCTGCAAGACAAGGAAAAATTAGAATAGTTTCTTCAACCATAGTTAGCCCTACCACTAAAAAAGTGATAGGTGATTTTATAACCAAATACCCAACGGCCAAGCACGTTACTTATGATGCAGCTTCGCAATACGGTATTATTAAAGCACACCAATTAGGTTTTGGAAAAGCAGCATTGCCAACTTATAGTTTTGACAAAGCTGAAGTGATTGTAAGTTTTGGTGCTGACTTTTTAGGTAACTGGTTTTCAAGTGTTGAACATTCACGCCAATACGCAGAAACGCGTAAGCTTAATGGCGAGAAAAAGGCCATGTCGCGCCACATTCAGTTTGAGGCATTAATGTCGCTTACCGGAAGCAACGCTGATATGCGCCATAAATTAAGAGCAGGACACACCGGAGCAGGATTGGTTGCATTATACAACTACCTTGCAGGTAAGGCAGGTGCAGCGGCAGTATCAGGAGGGGTTAAAACCGATGCTGATGCAGCAATTGCCAAAGCAGCACAGGAACTTTGGGCAGCTAAAGGAAAATCGCTGGTGGTGTGCGGAAGCAATAATGTAAATGATCAGTTAGTGGTTAATGCCATTAATAATATGTTGGGTAACTACGGCAACACGCTAAGCATCGCCAAGCACAGCAACCTTCGCCAAGGGAATGACGAAGAGGTGGCTGAAGTGCTTCGTGAAATGAATGCTGGCGAGGTGGGTGCTGTTATTTTTTATAACTCAAATCCTGTTTACACTTACCCTGACAGTGTAGCTTTTGCCGCAGCTTTAGCTAAGGTTCCGGTAAAAATTTCATTGTCTGAAAGAGCTGATGAAACCGCAATAAAATGTGATTACGTTTGTCCTGACTCGCATTACCTTGAGTCATGGAACGATGCTGAGCCACATAAAGGACATTATAGTTTAGGTCAACCTACAATTCAAAAATTATTTAACACGCGTCAGGCACAGGAGTCATTGCTTACATGGGCTGATGCACCTGTTACGGTATATCACGATTTCTTGGCTCAAAACTGGAGACAAACCTATCTTGCTTCATTAGCAGGACAGGCCTCTATTATTGACTGGGAAAAAGCATTACAAGATGGGGTGTTAAACACAGTAACAGAAGAAGTAGCTGCAACATTTGCAGGAAACGTTTCTGCTGCTGCTGCTGCCATTGCTGCCCGCAAATCAGATGGCTTGGAAGTGGTGGTTTATGAGAAAGCAGGAATGGGAAATGGAAACCATGCCAACAACCCATGGCTGCAGGAATTACCTGACCCCGTTTCTAAAATAACCTGGGATAACTACTTTGCCATGTCACCAAAAATGGCAAAAGAAAAAGGAGTGGTTCAAGGCAATGTAATTGAAGTGAAGGCAGGTGCTGTTACCGTTAAAGGTCCAGTATGTTTACAACCGGGCCAGGCTGATAACACCATTGCTATTGCTTACGGCTATGGACGAACCAATGTTGGAAAAGCCGGAGACGGAATAGGAGCAAATGCTTATCCTTTTGTTACTTTTTCTGAGGGCAGCTTTAACTACATGAGTTCAGGTGCTGCAATGGGTAAAACCGTTGATGCAGATTATTTGCTTGCTGGCACACAAACCCACCACACCATGATGGGGCGTGCTATTGTAAAAGAAACTACACTTGAAGAATATAAAAAAGATTCAAGGGCTGGAAACGAAGTGGAGTTGCTGAATACCTACAAGGGAAAAGTAAAACCAACAGACCTTAATCTTTGGGCAACCGACAAAAACCCCGGCTTTGAAAAGCCTAATCATTTTTGGGGAATGTCCATTGACCTTAACTCCTGTACCGGTTGTGGCGCTTGCGTAGTGGCCTGTACAGCAGAAAACAATGTTGCTGTTGTAGGTAAGGATGAAATAAGCCGCAGCCGCGAAATGCACTGGATACGCATTGACCGCTATTACACCAGTGACATGGACAAGGAAAAGGCGAAAGAAGAAGGAGTAGGTAAATTGAGCATGTATGGCTTAATGGAAGAACCTGCTGAAAATCCTGAAGTGGTGTTTCAGCCGGTAATGTGCCAGCATTGTAACCATGCACCTTGCGAAACAGTGTGCCCCGTAGTTGCAACCACACACAGCTCAGAAGGATTAAACATGATGGCTTACAACCGTTGTGTAGGTACCCGTTACTGCGCCAACAACTGCCCTTATAAAGTTAGACGTTTTAACTGGTTCAAATATTCAGATAATGCCAAGTTTGATTTCAACATGAATGATGATTTGGGCAAAATGGTGCTGAACCCTGATGTAATTGTTCGCTCACGCGGGGTGATGGAAAAATGCTCCATGTGCGTGCAACGTATTCAATACGGTAAACTGGAAGCTAAAAAACAGGGACGCAGACCAAAAGATGGAGAAATTAAAACAGCATGTGCGCAAACATGCCCTACCAACGCCATTACTTTTGGTGATTACAATGATGCCTCCAGCGAACTGAACAAGCAAACCAAAAGTGAACGTATGTATCACCTGCTTGAAGAAATTGGAGTTCAGCCATCTGTAAACTACCTCACCAAGGTGCGTAACAAACCGGCCACACACTCATCAAATCACAAAGCATAATATTAAATTCTAAAATAGAAATTTTCCAACGATATGTCGAATGTAGAATCACCGTTAAGACCCGCACTCATACTCGGAGATAAAACGGTACATGATATTACCGAAGACGTTTGCAGGCCCATTGAATCCAAACCCAATAAATATTGGTGGATTGCATTC